>DAOLKI010000119.1:0-7301 GCA_035331665.1 Rhodocyclaceae bacterium | reverse complement strand
CCTGCTGGCGTCGCGCGGCCTGGCCGGCAAGAAGGTCGCCGTCGAACGCAATGGCGAAATCGTCCCGAAGAGCCGCCACGCGGAAACCGCGCTGGCGGACGGGGACAAACTCGAGATCGTCGTCGCCGTCGGCGGCGGCTGAACCAGAGGACACCCATGGAAAAAGACCTGCTGACGATCGCCGGCAAGACCTACCGTTCCCGTCTGCTGGTGGGCACGGGCAAATACAGGGATTTCGCGCAGACGCGGGAGGCCGTGCTGGCCTCCGGCGCGCAGATCGTCACCGTCGCCATCCGCCGCACGAACATCGGCCAGGACGCCGGACAGCCGTCGCTGCTCGATGCGTTGCCGCCCTCCGAATTCACCTACCTGCCCAACACCGCCGGCTGCTATACGGCCGAGGATGCGGTGCGGACGTTGCGCCTGGCGCGCGAGCTCCTCGACGGGCATGCCCTGGTCAAGCTGGAGGTGCTGGGCGATCCACAGACCCTGTTTCCGCACATGCCGGAGACCCTGAAGGCTGCCGAGATCCTCGTCCGCGAGGGGTTCCATGTCATGGTCTATTGCTCGGACGACCCGATCCAGGCGAAGCGCCTCGAAGAGATCGGCTGCGTCGCTGTAATGCCTTTGGCATCGTTGATCGGTTCCGGCATGGGTATCCTCAATCCCTGGAACCTCAAGCTGATCATCGAGGCCGCCAAGGTTCCCGTCCTGGTGGACGCGGGCGTGGGGACGGCCTCCGATGCCGCGATCGCGATGGAACTGGGTTGCGACGGGGTGCTCATGAATACGGCCATTGCCGCGGCGCGCGACCCCGTGCTCATGGCCGGGGCCATGAGGAAGGCCGTCGAGGCGGGTCGCGAGGCCTTCCTGGCCGGCCGGATGGCGCGGAAGCATTACGCGGCCTCGCCGAGTTCGCCTACCACCGGGGTGATCGGCAGCGTCAAGTGAGGTACCGCGTCCCGCGCGCCTTCTTTGGCGCCGCCCTGTGCATGGCCGCGTCGCCGGCCCGGGCGGACACGGCCCCGCCGCCGGAAGTGATCGACAAGGCCCGCCTGGGCTACGCCTTTCAAGTCCCGCGCATTCTTGCGCTGCAGGAGCTGTTCGGGTTCGCCCACGGCATCGCGCTGCTGGCGCGCGCGTGCACGGCCGTTCCGTCGGGCGGCGCGGCGGCCGGCGAGGCCTTCGAGGCCTGGCAGGCGCGCGAGAAGGCGTGGCTGGACGACGCGCGGAACGAACTGGCTGCGTATTACTTCGGTGCGCGGGCGGAAACCGCGACCCGGCAGGACGTGGTCCGTGCGCTGCAACTGCGCGAGACCCTGGACCTGGCGCCCGATTCGCCGGAACTCGCTGCCGCCTGCGCGACCCTTCCGGCGGCGTTGCAGAAGCCACGCTATCACCTGGCCGAGCGCTTCCGTTTCGAGGGCCACCTGGCCCGTCTGTCGAGATCGCTGGAGACGGAAGCGAGGGCGGCCCATTGCGCAAAGGTCCTGCCCGGAGACTCGGGACGCCTGCTGGAGGCGCGCCTGGGATACTGGCGGGAGATCAACGGGCCGAAGGAGGCGGAGTCGCGCACGGCCCTTGCGGCGGAGTGGCGGGACGACGGGCGCGCCGACAGCCTCGAATCCTGGCTGACCGAGGCCGGCCGCCATCTGCGCGTGCGCGGCGACCTGGAATCCTGCCTCGCCTTCTCCGAGGCGCTGAAGCATCCGGACGCTGCCCTGCACAACGTATTCCGGCCGGAAGGGAAGTCGCCTTGAAGGCGGCCCGCGACCACGGCCACATCCGCAGCTTCGTCCTGCGCCAGGGCCGGGTGTCGGTGGCGCAGGCCCGCCACCATGCCGACGGCATGCCACGGTGGGGCCTCCCCCATGCGCGGACGCCGCTGGACCTGGATGCGGTCTTCGGCCGGCAGGCGCCGCGTGTCCTGGAGATCGGCTTCGGCATGGGCGAGACGACGGCGGCCATCGCCGCCGCCCACCCGGACACGGACTTCATCGGCGTCGAGGTCCACACGCCCGGCGTTGGCAGCCTCCTGAAGGAGATCGCGGCGCGGGAGCTGGGCAACCTGCGCATCGTCCAGCACGATGCGATGGAAGTGGTGCGGGACATGATCCGTCCGGGCGCGCTCGCCGGCATCCACGTCTTCTTTCCCGATCCCTGGCCGAAGAAGCGCCACCACAAGCGGCGCCTGATCAGGCCGGAGTTCGTGGCCCTGCTGGCAAGCCGCCTGGCGCCCGGCGGCTACCTGCACTGCGCGACGGACTGGGAGGAATACGCGCAATGGATACTCGCCGTCCTGGCCGCCGAGCCGGCGCTGGAGAACTCGGCCGACGGTTATGCACCGCGCCCCGACTACCGGCCGCTGACCAAGTTCGAGCAGCGGGGCCTGCGCCTCGGGCATGGCGTCTGGGACGTGATATTCCGCAGGAGGGCGGCGCCGTGACGATCCGTATGGCCGGCGCGGCCGGGAACTCCGGGGTCCATTGACATGGGCGGCGTCGATCCCCGTTCCCTGATCTTCGTCGCGGGCCTGCTGAGCCTGGTCTGCGCCCTGATCCTGCTGGTCATGCGGCGCAGCTTTCCGGCATCCATCTCCGGCCTGCGGGAGTGGGGCTGGGGCAATCTCGTCATCTTCTGCGCGACGCCGCTCTTCGGACTTCGCGAAGTGCTGCCGCCCCTGATTTCGGTGGTGCTCGCCAATGCACTGCTGATCGGCGGCGAACTGCTGCTCTTCGATGCCCTCACCCGGTTCGCGGAAAGGCCGCTGCCGACCCGCGCGGGCATCGTCATCGTGGCCGTCCTGACGGCGGCGATGGCGTGGTTCACCTATGCGCACCCCAGCTATCCGCTGCGCCTGATGGTCATCACGGCCTTCAACACAGCGCTGTTCCTGTTCGGGGCGAAGGTCGCCTGGACCGTTCCGCGCGGTGGCTTCGCGGGCCGCTTCATGGGGGCGAGCTTCCTGTTCGCCGCCATGACGTGTCTGGCGCGATTCCTCTCGCTGTTCCGCGATAGTCAGCCGACGAACCTGCTCGACGGCGACCTCATCCAGCAGATCTACGTGGCCGGTTACACTCTGTCCGTCTTCCTGCTGACCATCGGTTTCATCCTGCTGGTCAACCACCGCCTGCGCCGGCTGCTGGAATTCCAGGCCTCCCACGATGCGCTCACCGGTGCCTTCTCGCGCGGCGCCTTCCTCGACCTGCTGGGCAAGGAGATTGAACGCGCCCGGCGGCACGGCCGCCCCCTGTCCCTGCTGATGCTGGACCTGGACCACTTCAAGGCGGTGAATGACCGCCACGGGCATCTGGTCGGCGACCGGGTACTGACGGAATTCGCCGTCCGGGTCGATGGCCAGTTGCGCCGCGCGGACGTGTTCGGCCGTTACGGCGGAGAGGAATTCGCGGTCCTCCTGCCGGAGACGCCGCTTGCCGATGCCCTGTTGGTCGCCGAGCGGATCCGCGCGGCCATCGCCGCGCCATCGACACATGGCCTGCCACCCTGCACGGTCAGCATCGGGGTGGCCCAATGGCATGCCGGATGGGATACCGACGGCCTGCTCGCCGACGCGGACGCGGCCCTGTACAAGGCCAAGCGGGGTGGGCGTAACCGCGTTCTCGCGGTCACCGCGGGCGGCGCGCCGGACACCATGCGTGCCCCGCAGGGCACCCGGACGTGATCCCCGGCCCGCGGGCGGCGCTTCTCACGCAGGCAGGAACCGGCGCAGCAATACGTTGAGGAAGCGCCGGCCGCGCCCGGTGGGTGCGATCCGGTCCGCCGCCGACTCCAGCAGTCCTTCGGCGCGGGCGTCCGCGAGGCGTTCCGCCATCGTCGCGAGAGCCAGGCCGGTGCGCGCCTCGAACAGTGGTGTGGCGACGCCTCCGTTGAGGCGCAGGGCATTCATCATGAACTCGAAGGGCAGATCCTCCAGTTCCACCTGGTTCCGGTCGCGCCCCGCTGCCGTGCCTGCCCGCGCCATGTAGTCCTTCGGATGGCGGGGCCGGGTTTCCCGGACGATGCGGTCCGGGAAGGACAGTTTGCCGTGGGCACCGGCGCCGATTCCCAGGTAGTCGCCGAACTGCCAGTAATTGAGGTTGTGCCGGCAGCGCCGCTCCGGGAGGGCGAAGGCGGAAGTCTCGTAATGCGCGTAGCCGGCCGCGGCGAGCATCGCCTCGGCCTGGTCCTGCATGTCGGCCGCCAGGTCCGGATCGGGGAGCGGCGGTGGTGCCTGGTGGAAGGGCGTGTTCGGTTCGAGCGTCAGATGGTACGCGGAGAGATGGGGCGCCCCGCTTGCGATGGCCGTGGCCAGGTCGCTGGCCGCGCCGGCCAGGTCCTGGCCGGGTAGCCCGTACATGATATCCAGATTCAGGTTGTCGAAATGGCGCGCCGCAAGGTCGATCGCGCGCCTGGCCTCCGCCCCGTCGTGTATGCGGCCCAGGGCGGCGAGCCGGGCGTCATCGAAACTCTGGATGCCCAGGGAGAGCCGGTTGACTCCCGCCGCCCGGTAGTCGGCGAAACGCGCCGCGTCCGCGGTGCCCGGGTTGGCCTCCAGCGTGACCTCCGCGTCCGGAAGGAGGGTCAGCCGCGCCCGGAAGGCGGCAAGCAGGCCGTCCACGGCACGGCCCGACAGCAGGCTGGGCGTGCCGCCGCCGAAAAAGACGCTGACCACGGGACGCCCCCAGATGTCGGGAAGCGCCGATTCGAGGTCCGCGACCAGGGCCGCCACGTAATCTCCCTCGGGAACGCCGCCCGGGTCCGCCTGGTGTGAATTGAAATCGCAATAGGGGCACTTGCGCACGCACCACGGAAAGTGCACGTAGAGCGCGAGCGGCGGAAGGGCCGCGAGCCGGATTCCCGCGCGCGCGATTTCCGGTGCCGCAGCCCCTGCGGCGGCGACGGGGATGACCCTCACCGGCCGGCCCGCAGGGTCTCCAGACGGGCCACCATCTGCCGCAGGGCGATGCCCCGGTGGGACATGGCGTTCTTTTCCGCCGCCGCAAGTTCCGCGGCCGTCAAGTCCCGGTCGCCGACCAGGAAATAGGGATCGTAGCCAAAGCCGCCGTCGCCGCGCGGCGCGTCGATGATCCGGCCGTGCCATTCGCCTTCGGTGATGACGGGCTGCGGATCGTCGGCATGGCGGACGAAGACGAGGACGCAAACGTAATGGGCGCGCCGGTCGGCCTTGCCGGCCAGATCGGCGGCCAGTTTCGCGTTGTTGCGGTCGTCGGATTTCGGTTCCCCGGCATAGCGCGCGGAATGGACCCCCGGCTCGCCGCCGAGAGCATGGACGCATAAGCCCGAATCGTCGGCCAACGCCGGCAGGCCGGTGAGCCGGGCCGCGTGCCGGGCCTTGGCCAGGGCGTTCTCGACGAACGTGAAATGGGGCTCCTCGGCCTCCGGCACCCCCAGGGTGGCCTGGGCCACGACCTCGAAATCCACGGTGGCCAGAAGCTGCGCGAATTCACGCAGCTTGCCCGCGTTGTTGGAGGCGAGGACCAGGCGATCCACGGTCAGGCTTCCACGGCGTGCCGCTGCGCGGCCACGATGCCGGCAATGCCCCCGGCCGCCAGTTCCAGCAGCGCATCCAACTCGGCGCGGCTGAAAGGGGGGCCTTCGGCCGTGCCCTGGACCTCGACGATGCCGCCGCTGCCGGTCATCACCACGTTCATGTCGGTATCGCAGGCGGAATCCTCGGAATAGTCGAGATCAAGGACGGGTGCGCCTTCCACGATTCCCACCGACACGGCGGCAACGAAGTCGCGCAGGGGGCTGGCGGCGAGCCTGCCCTGGGCCACCAGGGACCGGCAGGCATCATGCAGCGCGACGCAGGCACCGGTGATCGCGGCGCAGCGGGTGCCGCCGTCCGCCTGCAGCACGTCGCAATCGAGGGTGACCTGCCGCTCGCCCAGGGCCTTCAGGTCGGTGATTGCGCGCAGCGAGCGGCCGATCAGCCGCTGGATCTCCTGGGTGCGCCCCGACTGCTTTCCCCGGGCCGCCTCCCGGTCGGTGCGGGTGTGGGTGGAGCGGGGCAGCATCCCGTATTCCGCCGTGACCCAGCCCTGGCCACGGCCCTTGAGGAATGGCGGCACCTTTTCCTCGACGCTGGCAGTGCATAACACGCGCGTGTTGCCGAAGGCCACCAGTACGCTGCCTTCGGCGTGCATCGTATAGCCGCGGACGATCTCGAGGGCGCGCAATTCCTCCGGCCGGCGGCCGCTGGGTCTTGTCATGGACGTGCTCCTACTTGGAATACTTCTGGATGGCCGAGCGGATTTCCTCGATGGCGTGCTCAATGTCCTCGTCGGACAGTTCCGGCCCCGGTGGCTGGCGACCCTGCCCGAACATCTCGAGCTGGGTGGTGAAGCTGTCCATCGGCATGGTCTGGGTCTGCACCGAACCGAGGGCGGCTTCGCCGTAATTGTCCTCCCACATCATGGCGATGACGGACAGGTTGTCCCCGTTGGCGCCCGCCAGGGACTCCGCCTGATCGAGAAGCCGGGGCACCGCCTGCATGATGTTGACGCCGGTGACGGCCTTGGCGAGCTGGCCGTTGCCGAGGGGCGACCACATGCCGTCGGTGCAAATGACGACGACATCGCCGGAGTTGAGCGGCGTCTTGCGCGAGAAATCGATCTGCGGCGAATGGTTGCCGCCCAGGCAGCTGTAGACCCGGTTGCGCGACGGATGCGCCGCCGCCTCGTGCTCGGACAGGAGTCCCTGGTCCACCATCATCTGGATGCGTGAATGGTCCCGGGTCTGGGCGAGGACGCGCCCGCCGCGGATCACGTAGAGGCGCGAATCGCCCGCGTGGGCCCAGAACGCCACGCTGCCCTGGACGACGCAACAGACGCAGGTGGTGCGCGGCGCCTCGGGCAGTTCCTTTTCCAGCGCATAGTCGAGGATTGCGTGGTGCGCGTTGGTCAGGACCCGCGACAGAAACAGGAAGGGATCCGGCAACGAAGGCTTGGCTTCCCGCTGGAAGGCCTCCGTGATGTACTGGACGGCGATCTGGGCGGCGACCTCGCCGTGGAGGTGGCCTCCCATCCCGTCGGCGACCACCATGAGCAGGGCGTCCCGGGAATAGCAATAGGCCAGCCGGTCCTGGTTTGACTTGCGCCGGCCGATCCGGCTTTCCTGGTAGATCGTGAATTTCATTTTTCAATCATCGCACGCAGGCGATGCCGGATGTTGTCCAGCCAGCCGTTGGCAGCCACCGTCCGTTGCTTCTCGGCCAGGGCCCGTTGCAGGGCGAAGACGCTTTGCGGCCGTGCCAGGTGGTCGAGCTGCATGCACCAGTC
>DAOLKI010000118.1:0-7391 GCA_035331665.1 Rhodocyclaceae bacterium | reverse complement strand
AGGAGTCGCAAGAAATGAGCAAGGAACTGTTGCTGCTGGTGGATGCCCTGGCGCGCGAGAAGAACGTCCCCAAGGACATCGTCTTCGGAGCGCTCGAACTTGCGCTGGCCTCCGCCACCAAGAAACGCATCAACGACGAGGCGGACGTGCGGGTGGAGATCGACCGGGAGACCGGCGAGTTCGAGTCCTTCCGGCGCTGGCTCGTCGTCGCCGACGACGCGGTGGAGAATCCGGAGCAACAGATCGGTCTGGAGGATGCCCAGGAACAGGTGGCCGACGTGGCCATCGACGACTACATCGAGGAGGGCCTGGAACCCATCGATTTCGGCCGCATCGGCGCCCAGGCCGCGAAGCAGGTGATCCTGCAGAAGATCCGCGATGCCGAGCGGGAACAGGTGCTGAACGACTTCCTGGAACGCAAGGAGCATCTCGTCACCGGCACGGTGAAGCGCATGGAACGGGGCAACGCCATCATCGAGGCGGGCCGGATCGAGGCGGTGCTGCCGCGCGACCAGATGATCCCCAAGGAAAACCTGCGCCCCGGCGACCGGGTGCGTGCCTGGCTCATGAAGATCGATCGGCAGGCCCGGGGTCCGCAACTGATCCTTTCCCGCACCGCGCCCCAGTTCATCATCGAACTGTTCCGCCTGGAAGTGCCGGAGATCGAGGACGGCCTCCTGGAGATCAAGTCGGCCGCCCGGGATCCCGGCGTGCGTGCCAAGATCGCCGTCAAGTCCAATGACCAGCGCGTGGATCCGATCGGCACCTGTGTCGGCATGCGCGGCTCCCGCGTCACGGCCGTCACCAACGAACTCGCCGGCGAGCGGGTCGACATCGTGCTCTGGTCGGCCGATCCGGCGCAGTTCGTCATCGGGGCCCTGGCCCCCGCGGAAGTGAATTCCATCGTCGTGGATGAGGAGAAGCACGCGATGGACGTGGTGGTGAACGAGGACAACTTGGCCATCGCCATCGGCCGTGGCGGCCAGAACGTGCGCCTCGCCACCGAGCTGACCGGCTGGACCATCAACCTGATGACGGTCGAGGAGTCGGCCGAGAAGCAGGAAAAGGAGACCGTCGGCATCCGCAGCCTGTTCATGGAAAAGCTCGACGTGGACGAGGAAGTGGCGGACATCCTGATCCAGGAGGGCTTCTCCACCCTCGAGGAGGTGGCCTACGTGCCGCTCGCCGAGATGCTGGAGATCGATGCGTTCGACGAGGCGACCGTGAACGAACTGCGCGAACGTGCGCGCAACGTGCTGCTCACGGAGGCGATCGTCGACGAGGAGCAGCTGGAGAAGGTGGCCGACGACATGCTCAACCTGGATGGCATGGACAAGGCCCTGGCGGCGAACCTCGCCAAGAGCGGCATCACCGACCGGGATTCCCTCGCCGACCTGGCCGTTGACGAACTGATGGAAATGTCCGGCATCGACGAGGAGCGCGCCAAGGCCCTGATCACGGTGGCCCGGGCCCACTGGTTCGCCGAGGAATAACAAAGGATCGATCGCATGGCCCAAATGAGTGTTTCCCAATTCGCGGCCGAGCTGAAAATGCCGGCCACGGCGCTGCTCGAGCAATTGGCGAAGGCCGGCGTCTCGAAGCAGGCGTCCAACGACATGCTGACCGAGCAGGACAAGAGCCGCCTGCTCGACTACCTGCGGCGCGCCCACGGCGAGACGGCACCCAAGGCGAAGATCACGCTGACCCGCAAGCAGACGACGGAGATCAAGGCCGCGGATTCGTCGGGCAAGGCCCGCACGATCCAGGTGGAAGTGCGCAAGAAGCGGGTCTTCGTCAAACGCGACGCCTCCGAGGTGGCCGCCGAGGAGGCCCAGGTCGAAGCCAAGCCCAGCCCGGCGCCCGCGCCGGCGCCGGTGGTGGACGCGGAACAGATGGCCGTGCGCGAGGCCGAGGCGAAACGCCAGGCGGAACTCGCCGCGATCCAGGAAGCGGAATTGCGCGAGAAGCAGGAGCGCGAGGCCAAGGCGCGTGCCGAGGCGGAGGCGCGTCTCGCGTTGCAGGCCGCGGCCGCCAAGGCGGCCGAGGAGAAGGCGGCGGAGGCGAGCAAGGGTGAGGCGCCGGGGGTTTCCGGCACCCTGCACAAGCCGGCCGGCAAGCCTGGCGAAGCGGACAAGAAAGGGGCCAAGAAGTCTCCGACGGCCTGGAAGGACGAAGCCGCCAAACGGCGGGGCATCAAGACCCACGGGGACGTGGGGGGGGGCGCATCCGGGTGGCGCGGCGGACCGCGGGGCCGCCACGGCCGGCACGGCCATGCCGACGATGCACAGGCGCCGGCGCAACCGGCGGAGCAGATCATCCGCGAAGTGCACGTGCCGGAGACGATCACGGTCGCCGACCTGGCGCACAAGATGGCGGTGAAGGCAGCCGAGGTCATCAAGGTGATGATGAAGATGGGGACGATGGTCACCATCAACCAGGTCCTGGATCAGGAGACCGCGATGATCGTGGTCGAGGAAATGGGCCACAAGGCGGTGGCGGCGAAGCTGGACGACCCGGATGCCTTCCTGGACGAGGCGGCCGACCAGAAGGACATGGAACTGCTGCCCAGGGCGCCGGTGGTCACGGTCATGGGTCACGTGGACCACGGCAAGACCTCGCTGCTCGACTATATCCGGCGGGCCAAGGTGGCGGCCGGCGAGGCGGGCGGCATCACCCAGCACATCGGCGCCTACCACGTGGAGACGCCGCGCGGCGTGATCACCTTCCTGGACACGCCGGGCCACGAGGCGTTCACGGCCATGCGCGCGCGCGGCGCCCGGGCGACCGACATCGTGATCCTGGTCGTGGCCGCGGACGATGGCGTGATGCCGCAGACCAAGGAGGCGATCCATCACGCCAAGGCCGGCCACGTGCCTCTGGTGGTCGCCATCAACAAGATCGACAAGCCGGGCGCCAATCCCGAACGCGTCCGCCAGGAACTGATCGGTGAAGGCGTGGTGCCCGAGGAATACGGCGGCGATTCGCCTTTCGTTCCCGTGTCGGCGAAGACCGGCGAGGGCATCGACAGCCTGCTCGAAAACGTGCTGCTGCAGGCCGAAGTGCTGGAACTGACCGCCCCCGAACAGGCTCCGGCCAAGGGCCTCGTCATCGAAGCCCGCCTCGACAAGGGGAAAGGCCCGGTGGCGACCATCCTGGTCCAGTCGGGCACGCTCCATCGCGGCGACGCATTGCTGGTGGGTGCGGTATTCGGCCGGGTGCGCGCCATGCTGGACGAGAACGGCAAGCCCATCGATGCGGCCGGTCCGTCGATCCCGGTGGAGATCCAGGGCCTGTCCGACGTGCCGGCGGCCGGCGACGAGGCCATGGTCCTCGGCGACGAGCGCAAGGCGCGGGAGATCGCGCTTTTCCGCCAGGGCAAGTTCCGCGACGTCAAGCTGGCCAAGCAGCAGGCCGCGAAGCTCGAGAACATGTTCGAGCAGATGGCGGAAGGCGAGACCAAGTCCCTGGCCCTCATCATCAAGGCGGACGTGCAGGGCTCGCAGGAGGCACTTGCCCATGCCCTGACGAAGCTTTCCACCGACGAGGTGAAGGTCCAGGTGATCCACGCCGCCGTGGGCGGCATCACCGAGTCGGACGTGAACCTGGCCGAGGCGTCGAAGGCGGTGATCATCGGCTTCAACACGCGGGCCGACGGTGGCGCGCGCAAGGCGGCGGAGAACTTCGGTGTCGACATCCGCTACTACAACATCATCTACGACGCGGTGGACGAGGTGAAGGCGGCCATGTCCGGCATGCTGGCACCGGAGAAGAAGGAGAACGTGATCGGCCTGGTCGAGATCCGCAAGGTGTTCCGGATTTCCAAGGTCGGTGCGGTCGCCGGGTGCATGGTCCTCTCCGGCCTCGTGCGGCGCAATGCCCAGGTCCGGGTGCTGCGCGACAACGTGGTCATCCATACCGGGGAACTGGATTCGCTGAAGCGCTTCAAGGACGACGTGCGCGAGGTCAAGGAAGGCTTCGAATGCGGTCTGAACCTGAAGAACTTCAACGACATTCAGGAAGGCGACCAGTTGGAGGCCTTCGAGATCCAGGAAGTCGCCCGGACGTTGTAAACGCAGAGGGTGCGGGCCGCGTGGCCCGCGCCTGCTTGGGTTCCCCATGAAGCATTTTTCCCGTTCCGAGCGCGTCAACGAGCAGATTCATCGGGAGCTTTCCGAATTGCTGCGTCAGGTCAAGGACCCGCGCATCGCCCATCTGTTGCCGCTGGTGACGCTCACCGGGGTCGAGGTAAGCCCGGATTACACCCACGCCAAGGTCTTCTACACGTCGATGGTGCCGCAGGATCGGCGCTCCGAGGTGGATCGGGGACTGCGCCATGCGGCCGGGTTCCTGCGCCGCGAACTGGGCCGGCGGATCCGCATCCACCACCTGCCGGAATTGCATTTTGCATTCGATGCCTCGGTCGAGCGCGGAACGCACCTGTCCCATCTGATCGACGAGGCGGTCGAATCCGATCGCCGCCAGGAGGAGTGAACGCCCCACGGCGGCCGCCCCCGCGCCGGGTCGACGGCGTACTGGTGCTCGACAAGCCGGTGGGCATGACCTCCAATGGCGCCTTGCAGGCCGCAAGGCGGCTGCTGAACGCCGAGAAGGCGGGCCACACGGGGACCCTCGATCCCCTCGCTTCGGGTCTGCTTCCCCTGTGCTTCGGGGAGGCGACCAAGTTCGCCGGATACCTCCTGGACGCCGACAAGACCTACGAGGCGCAGGTGCGTCTCGGCGTGCGTACGGACACCGGGGATGCGGAAGGCCTGGTCGTCGAGACCCGCCCGGTGCAATGCGGCGCGGCGGAAGTGGCGCAGGTCCTGCGCCGTTTCGAGGGGCCGATCGCCCAGATCCCGCCCATGCATTCCGCGCTGAAGCGGGACGGCCGGCCGCTCTATGAATATGCGCGGGAGGGAAGGACCGTCGAGCGGGCGGCCCGGGAGGTCGTCATCCACGGGATCGAACTGCTCGACTTCGCCGGTGCCCGGTTCTCCATCCGGGTTGCATGCAGCAAGGGTACCTACATGCGCACCCTGGCCGAGGACGTGGGCGCCGCCCTGGGCTGCGGCGCCCACCTGACGGCTCTGCGCCGTACGGCGATCGGCGCCTTGTCCCTGGCCGGGTCGGTGACCCTGCCGGAGTTCGACGCCATGACCCGGGAAGCCCGCGACGCCCGGCTGGCGCCCGTCGATTGCTTCCTTCTCGATCTGCCTGTCCTGGACCTGGACGCCGGGGCGGCGGCCCGTTTCAACCACGGCCAGGCCGTGGCGGCGCAGGGGAGGGGCCCCGGGCGCGTCCGGGTCTATGGCGAGGGCCGCCTTCTGGGGGTTGCCGAGGTGCGTCCCGACGGCCTTGCCCATCCGCGCCGCCTGGTCGCTTCCGCGGGGTGATTCGGGTCCGCCGCCGACCTTGCCCGGATCCGGGCGGCGACGTATAATGCCCGACTTCGCTCGAGGGTCGAGCGAAGATCCAAGTCCATAGGGGCGCAGGGCTCTATCAAACCGGGGCGGCGCCTGTTTTCCACACAGCGTTTGAGAGAGTAACCATATGGCTATCAATACCGCCGCCAAGGCCCAGATCGTGGCCGATTACCAGCGCGCCCAGGGTGACACCGGCTCGCCCGAAGTGCAGGTCGCCCTGCTGACCGCCCGCATCAACGATCTGACCGGTCACTTCAAGGAGCACACCAAGGACCATCACTCGCGCCGCGGCCTGCTGCGCATGGTGAGCCAACGGCGCAAGCTGCTCGACTACCTGAAGCGCACCAACGCCGACAGCTACCGGGCGTTGATCGAGCGCCTCGGCCTGCGCAAGTAACGCAATGCCGAGGCGGCAGCCGGTCACCCGGATGCATGGCTGAAGATGCCGGCGCGGGCCTCATGGCCGCGCCGGCTTTGTCGTTTAATGGGGTGGTTCCGTTGGGGGCTGCCCGAGATGATGAAAGGAAATCCCCTTGTTGACACCCAATCGTAAGACCTTCGCCTACGGCGCCCATACCGTGACCCTGGAAACCGGCGAGATCGCGCGCCAGGCGGGCGGTGCCGTCATGGTCAACATGGACGACACGGTCGTCCTGGCCACCGTCGTCGCCCGTACCGAGGCCAAAGCGGGGCAGGACTTCTTCCCGCTGACGGTCGATTACGTCGAGAAGACCTATGCCGCCGGCAGGATTCCTGGTGGGTTCTTCAAGCGCGAGGGGCGTCCCTCCGAGAAGGAGATCCTGACCTCCCGGCTGATCGACCGGCCCATCCGTCCGCTGTTCCCGGACGGCTTCTACAACGAGGTCCAGGTCATCATCCACGTGCTGTCCAGCAATCCCGAGATCGATCCGGACATTCCGGCGATGATCGGCGCCTCGGCCGCCCTCGCGATCTCCGGCGTGCCCTTCAATGGCCCGATCGGCGCGGCGCGCGTCGGCTACATCGACGGGCAATACGTCCTTTGCCCGACGAAGACGCAGCTGCTGAACACCCAGCTCGACCTCGTCGTGGCCGGCACGCAGGCCGCCGTGCTGATGGTCGAATCGGAAGCCCAGCAACTGTCCGAGGAGATCATGCTGGGCGCCGTCGTGTTCGGACACGATCAGATGCAGGCCGCGATCCAGGCGATCAACGGGCTGGTCGAGGTCGCCGGCAAGCCCGAATGGGAGTGGCAACCGCCGGCTCGCGACGAGGCACTGATCGCCCGCGTCGCCGAACTCGCGGAAGCCGAGATGCGGGAGGCCTATCGGATCACCAGCAAGCAGGCCCGCACCCAGCGCACCCGCGACATCGCCAAGAACACCATCGCCGCGCTGACGGCGGGCGAGGGCGCTCCGGACGCGAACACCGTCGGCAACCTGCTGTTCGAACTGGAGGCGCGCATCGTGCGCAGCCAGATCCTCAACGGCGAGCCCCGCATCGACGGCCGCGACACGCGGACCGTCCGCCCGATCTACATTCGCCACAGTGTGCTGCCCCGCACCCACGGTTCGGCGCTCTTCACCCGCGGCGAGACCCAGGCCCTGGTCATCGCGACCCTGGGCACCGGGCGTGATGAACAGATCATCGACGCGCTGCAGGGCGAGTATCGCGACCGCTTCATGCTCCACTACAACATGCCGCCTTTCGCCACGGGCGAAACGGGCCGCGTCGGCTCGCCCAAGCGCCGCGAGATCGGCCACGGCCGCCTGGCCAAGCGCGCGATCGCCGCGGTGCTGCCTTCCGCCGAGGAATTCGGCTATTCGATCCGCGTCGTGTCCGAGATCACCGAATCGAACGGCTCGTCGTCCATGGCCTCGGTCTGCGGCGGCTCCCTGGCGCTGATGGATGCCGGTGTTCCGCTGAAGGCCCATGTGGCGGGCATCGCCATGGGCCTGATCAAGGAAGGCAACCGCTTCGCCGTGCTGA
>DAOLKI010000117.1:0-7408 GCA_035331665.1 Rhodocyclaceae bacterium | reverse complement strand
GCATTCCGCATCAACTGCTTATTTTATATAATGATCGTGGCGACGCCATGCTCCGGTTCCGGGTGTCGACCGCACGCAAAGGGGCCGGGGAACGCCACGGCAGCAACCAGACGCCCCGCGGCCGCCACATCGTCCGCGCGAAGATAGGGGTCGGGGTCCCCGAGAACAGCGTCTTCGTCGCCCGCCGGCCCACGGGCGAAATCTGGACGCCCGAGCTGGCGGCGGAGCATCCGGGACGCGACTGGATGCTGACCCGGATCCTCTGGCTATCGGGCAAGGAGCCGGGCCGCAACCGCCTGGGTGACGTCGATACCATGCGGCGCTACATTTATCTCCATGGCAGCCCGGACACTGCCGAAATGGGCACTCCGGGCTCCATCGGGTGCATACGCATGCGCAACCGCGACATCGTCGAGCTGTTCGACCGGGTGCCGCCCTACACGCGGGTCGATATCGTCGAATACGGGATAGAGGAAGGCAACTGGAATACCCTGGGCGCGGCGGCCGGGCCGTTGCGCGAAGCGGTTTTCGTGCGCGAGCAGGGCGTCCCCAAGGAAATGGAGTACGACGAGTTCGACGCCGCGAGTCTGCACGTCCTGGCCCGCGGGCCGGATGGCGAGGCGATCGGGACCGGCCGACTGTTGCCGGACGGTCACGTCGGGCGCATGGCCGTCCTCCCGGCATGGCGGGGGCAGGGCGTCGGCGCCGCGCTGCTCTGCCGGTTGATGGAGGTCGCCGGGCGCCGCGGACTACCCCGCCTGGTTCTGCACGCCCAGACTGCGGCGGCGGATTTCTATGCGCGCTTCGCCTTTGTCCGCGAAGGGGCGCCCTTCATGGAAGCGGGCATCCCCCACGTGCTCATGGCGCGGCTGGCAACGTGAACCGGAAGCGCGCGCGGCCGCCGGGCGCGCCGCCCGCCAGCCAGGTCTGTTCATCGAACACCACGCCGTTCCGGTCATCGCGGAGCAGCACTGTCGAGCTGCGGGTGCCATAACCGGGCGCCTTCACGAATGCGCTCGACAGCACCCGTTCCCATTCCACGCTGACGCCGGTGCGGGGCAGCGCGTCATCCGGATGGATTTCGTCGTCCCGCAGCAGATCGAAAAGTGCCTGATCGTCGGGAAGGGCGTCCAGGGCCCGGGCCAGGGCGGACTTGGCGGCCTGCAGCTTGGGCCACGGGGTATCCAGCAGATGATTGGAGACGCCGTAGATCCCCGGCGCCAACACCTTCTTTCCACCCCCGACGTTGCTGTACCAGGCGAGTTCGTCCCGGTCGGCCACGAGCAGGTTGAATCCGTTGTAACGGGGCCCCTGCGGCCCTACCCGCGCTAGGTAGGCCTCCGGCGTTTCGTCGCCGGACAGGAAGCCGGCGACCAGGGCACCCCGGCTCTCGGCATCCGTGCGCATCTGCGCCGGATCCCGGAAATTGGTCAGGGCCGCGAATCGGCCGTTGCGCGTGTAGCCCATCCAGGTTCCGCCGGCCTGCAGATCGCGACCCGCCAGCATCGCTGGCGTCTCCGGCCAGAATCCTGCCGTCGCGGTCGGCCGGGCAAAGAACTCGTCCCGGTTCGCCGCCACCACGAGGGGGAAGCGCGGATGCGCCTTCCATGCCACCAGAATCAGGCACACGACTGTTTTACCGTCGATTCGGAATTAACGCATCCGGCTGCGGAAACCGATTTTCAGGCGGGCAGCGGGTAGGGCAGCGGGAGGATATCGATGCGCGGCCCGGCCGGGCTGCCCACGTGGACCTCGCCTGCCTCGGCCCCGGAGGACTGGACGACGAACAGGGAATCGTAACCGCCGTCCGGCGAGGGGGCGATGCTCACCAAGGCGCCGCAATGCTGGTCGCCGGCCTCCGGTGTGTACACGTCGGTGCCAGCCGGAAGGTTCTCGGCGAGCCGGCCGCGGAACATGCGCCGTTTTACCTTGCCCAGGTACTGGGTCCGCGCGACGATCTCCTGGCCCGGGTAGCAGCCCTTCTTGAAACTGACGCCGCCCACCTCCGGGATCTCCATGTTTACCATCTGGGGCACGAAAGCCTCCTGGGTCGAGGCCACCACCCGCGGGCGCCCGGCGAGGATTTCCAGCCATCGCCACGCCGCGGTACCCGCCGGTTTGGCATGGGTTGCCAGGCTCGACCAGATGCGCTCGGCTTCCGTGGCCACGACGGCCAGGAGGATCCGGCGCTCGTCCAACCGTACCGCAGTCCCGCCGGAGAATGCGCACGTCTTGCGCAAAGCGGGCTGCGCAGTCCCCAATCCGGCCAAGGCCGCCTCGGCGCCCGGTCCGGCCAGCCCGATCAGCACGGTTTCGTCGGAAGCCCGGGACAGGCGCACCTTGCTGCGCAGGACGTACATGGAGAGCTTCTTCTGAATGGCGTCGAGGATGTCCGCCGCCACAAGGAGCATCAGGCCGCGCGGATCGTGCCACATCTCGAAGCTGGCGATCAGGCGCCCTTTCGCCGTACACATGCCGGCGAACCGGACCTCGTCCGCCGCGAGGTGGGTGACGTCGTTGGTCAGCAGGTTGTGCAGGAAGGGGATGGCGTCGTCGCCGGCGGCAAGGATCAGGCCGTCGTCCGTCACGGGTACGATCACCGTCCCTTCGCGCGCGGCGGCCAGTTCGGCAGCGCCGTGGCCGAAGCTCAGGCCATCGCCGGCAAGTCCCTGCGCAGCAATGAAATTCTTCCATTCTCCGGACATGTTCTCTCCTCTGGGACAGGGCTGGGGTGGATGGCGGGTATTATATCCGCTGCCCTCCGACCACCTTCCCCATGGGTCTGCTCAAACGCCTGTCCCTGGCGCTTCTCGTCCTCGCCGCCGGGTTCGGCGCCTGGATTGTCCAATTCGCCCTCGCCGCCGTTCCCCTCGCGGCCAGTCCGCTGGATTTCACCATCACGCCGGGCAGCAGCCTGCGGGCCGCGGCGGCCCAGATGGTCCAGTCCGGGGTCGGCTTTGCGCCCTGGAAGTTCGCGCTCCTCGGCCGGCTCTCCGGCCGTGCGTCGACCATCAAGGCCGGCAGTTACGAGATCTCGGCGGGGATCACGGCCTGGGATCTCCTGGCGAAACTTACGCGTGGCGACGTCACCCAGGCGGAAGTCCTGCTGGTGGAGGGCTGGACCTTCGCCCAGGTGCGCCGAACCCTGGACGCCCACGGGGACCTGCGCCATGAAACGCGCGGCCTGACGGACCGCGAGGTGCTCAGTCGTCTGGGGGCGCTGGAAGCCCACGCCGAAGGCTTGTTCTTCCCCGACACCTACCTGTTCGCAAAACAGAGTGCCGACCTGGATGTGCTGAAGCGGGCTTACCGGATGATGCAGCGCCGGCTCGACACGGAGTGGCAGGGCAGGGCGGAGGGGCTCCCGTATCGCACGCCATACCAGGCCCTGATCATGGCCTCCATCGTGGAAAAGGAAACCGGACGGGCCGAGGATCGGCCGCGCATCGCCGCCGTCTTCGTGAATCGCCTGCGCCGGGGGATGCTGCTGCAGACCGACCCCACGGTGATCTACGGCCTCGGCGCCCGGT
This sequence comes from Rhodocyclaceae bacterium, assembly GCA_035331665.1. Taxonomy (GTDB): domain Bacteria; phylum Pseudomonadota; class Gammaproteobacteria; order Burkholderiales; family Rhodocyclaceae; genus JAEUNJ01. The sequence goes on along the minus strand of DAOLKI010000117.1, from coordinate 3,878 downwards.
TCGACGGCAACCTGCGCAAGCGGCACCTGGTGGCCGACGGCCCCTACAATACATACACGCGGCCCGGGTTGCCGCCGACCCCGATCGCCATGCCGGGCCTCGGCTCGATACAGGCGGCCCTGCGGCCGGCCGGGGGGGACGAGTTGTACTTCGTCGCCCGCGGGGACGGGAGTTCCCAGTTCTCCCGCACGCTGGACGAGCACAACCGGGCCGTGGACCGCTACCAACGACGCTGAATATCGTGGGAGGAGTTGCCGCCGTGCGCGGAAAATTCATCACCTTGGAAGGCATCGACGGTGCCGGCAAGAGCACCCATCTGGGCTGGCTCGTGGACACCCTGCGCAGCCGAGGCCGCGAAGTGGTGCAGACCCGCGAACCGGGCGGTACGCCTCTCGGGGAAAAGTTGCGTGCGCTGCTGCTGCACGATCCCATGGACCAGGACACCGAGACGCTGCTGATGTTTGCTGCCCGACGGGAGCACATTGCCAAGGTCATCGGGCCGGCGCTGGACGCGGGGCGATGGGTGGTTTCGGACCGATTCACCGACGCGACCTTCGCCTATCAGGGTGGCGGGCGCGGCCTGGACTGGGCCAGGATCGAGGCTCTGGAATCCTGGGTGCAAGGCGCGCTGCAACCGGACCTGACCCTCCTCTTCGACCTGCCGGAGGAGATTGCGGCGGTCCGCCTGCAGGGCACGGGTGCGGCGCCCGATCGCTTCGAGCGGGAAAAGGCCGAGTTCTTTGGCCGCGTCCGGGGGGCCTACTTGCGGCGCGCGGCGCAATTTCCTTCCCGATTCCGCGTCATCGACAGCCGAAAAGCCGTGGATGAGATCAAGAAAGAGCTTGAAGTAGTAATTTCAACTATCTGAAATGCAATACCTTCCTTGGCATGCTACCCCTTGGAACAGGCTATTCGCCGTGCCCGGGGCCATTCCCTCGGCATTGTTGGTGACCGGCGAGCCCGGTTGGGGCCAGGATACGTTCGCCCTGGCCCTGGCCGCCCGGCTCCTATGTGACGGTTCCCAGGGCAGCGCGATGCCCGCCTGCGGCACCTGCGAATCCTGCCGCTGGCTCGCGGCCGGCACCCACCCCGATTTCCGCCGCGTGATTCCCGAGGCCGACGCGGAGGAGGGAGCCGAGGAGGAGGGGGACGGGAGCGCACCCCGCAAGGCGGAAAAGAAGAAGTCGACGCAGATCCGCATCGAACAGATCCGCGAACTGGAGGACTTCGTGTTCACGGGCAGCCATCGCCGCGGGAACCGGGTCATCGTCGTCGACCCGGCCGAGGCGATGAATGTAGCGGCGGCGAATTCTCTTCTTAAGATACTTGAGGAACCTCCCGCAACTGTCTATTTTGTCTTATCTTCCAAAGCGTGGCGTCGACTGCTTCCGACGGTGATCAGCCGCTGTCGCCGAGTACCCCTGGCGCGCCCCGGGGAGGAAGAGGCCCTGGACTGGTTGCATCGCGAAGGGGTGGGCAAGGACGCGGGCGCCCTGCTCCCGGTCCTCGGCGGAGCGCCGGTGGCGATCAAGGAATGGCTGGAGGATGGTCGGGGTGCGGCTGCCCGGGCGGTCATCGCGAGCCTCCTCGAGGCCGGCAACGATCCGGTGAGCCTCGCCTCCCGGTGGAGCGTTTTGCTGAAGGATCAGGAGGGTCTGACCCGCGAGAACCTGGTGGGCCTCGTCCAGCGCTGGGTGCACGACCTGGTTCTTTTCCGCCTTTCGGGACAAGTGCGTTTCATGCCGGCCCACCGGGCCGCGCTCGGGAAGCTTGCTCCCGGCCTCTCGATTCCCAGGTTGCTCGCCTGCTACAATGAGTTGCTTCGCATAAAGGCGGTCAGCTTCCACCCCCTGAATGCGCAGCTCTTCCTGGAGGATCTTGCAGCCCGTTTGCTGATGGCGACCGCGACCAAACCGTGAACGACCCGAACCCGAGAGCCGCGCCGCCGGGAGCCCGCCCTGCGGTCCTCTCCCTCAACATCAATTCCAAGTCGGCCCTTTACGCGGCCTACATGCCTTTCATCAAGCACGGCGGCCTGTTCATTCCGACGACACGGCCCTACGCCATCGGCGACGAAATCTTCATGCTGCTGACCCTGATGGACGAACCGGCCCGTCTGCCCATCGCCGGCAACGTGGTCTGGATCACCCCGGCCGGCGCCCAGGGCAACAAGAGCCAGGGCATCGGCGTCCAGTTCAGTGCCGACGAGAGCGGCCAGGCCGCCCGCAACAAGATCGAGACGATCCTGGGCGGCCATCTCAACTCCTCGCGCCCCACCCACACCATTTGAGCGACGTCCCGCGACGGGCGCGCTTCTTCATGCTGGTCGATTCCCACTGCCACCTGGATTTCCCCGAGTTCGCCGGCCGGATTCCCACATTGCTCGCCCGCATGGCGGAAGCCGGCGTCAGCCACGCCCTGTGCGCAGGCGTTAGCCTGGAACGGTTTCCCGACATCCTCGCCCTGGCCGAGGCGCATCCGCAAATATGCTGCTCAGTCGGCGTTCATCCGGACGGGCAGGACGGCGAGGAGCCGGACGTGGCGCGGCTCGTCCGATTGGCGGACCATCCGCGCGTCGTGGCCATCGGGGAAACCGGCCTGGATTACTACCGCCTGACCGGCGACCTGGAATGGCAACGGGATCGTTTCCGCACCCACATTCGGGCGGCGCGGGAATGCGGGAAACCCCTGATCGTACATACGCGGGAAGCGGCGGCCGATACCCTGCGGATCCTGGCCGAGGAGAAGGCGGCCGAAGTCGGGGGTGTCTTCCACTGCTTTACGGAATCCTGGGCCACGGCGGCGACGGCCCTGGACATGGGGTTCCACGTGTCCTTTTCCGGCATCGTCACCTTCAAGAATGCCGTCGAGTTGAAGGAGGTGGCCCGGCAGGTGCCGGCGGACCGCCTCCTGGTGGAGACCGACGCGCCCTACCTGGCGCCCGTTCCGCATCGGGGCCGGACCAACGAGCCGGCCTACGTGCGCCACGTGGCGGATCACGTCGCCGCTTTACGGGGGGCCGACTTCGACGAGCTGGCCCGCCGCACCACGGAAAACTTCTTCGGCCTGTTCAGGGCACCCAAATGATGCGCAACTTATTGTTTGTATTGCCGCTTCTATTCGCCGTCACGTTTGCCCGGGGCGGCGTGTACGACGACATCGTGAAAGCCGCCGCGGAAGGCGACACGGAGACCGTCGTGCAGCTCGTCCGACGGGGCATGGACGTGAATACCACCGATCCCTCGGGCATGACCTTGCTGATGCTCGCGTCCATGAACGGCAATCTGCCGCTGACGGATTTCCTGGTACGCAGCCGGGCCAGCGTGAACAAGAAGAACCGCTTCGGGGATACCGCGCTGCTTCTGGCCAGTCTGAAGGGGCATCTGCCGGTGGTGAAGCGCCTGGTGGAAGGCGGCGCCGAACTGGAACCCACCGGTTGGACGCCGCTGATCTACGCGGCCTTCGAAGGTCACGCCGATATCGTGCGCTACCTGATCGACAAGGGCGCAGACGTGGATGGGCAGGCGAACAACGGATCGACCGCGTTGATGATCGCGGCCCGCAACGGGCATCGCGAAGTGGTCAAGGCGCTCCTGGAGGCCGACGCGGATCCCGAGATCGCCAATGACGACCAGGCCACGGCGCTGAGCTGGGCGAAAGCCGGGAATCATTCGGAGATCGTCAAGTTGCTCGAGGAAGCGCTCGGCGACTGAGCGGTTTTCCGGGTCGCCATTTTCTCGGGTCGAAAGAGGCTGTCGGAGACGGAAGGTGCTCGGATTCGTTCGGCGCGCCTTTGCACCGGCCATGCGTATTGGTGGCATGGACCAGGAAGAGTCCGCGTGACGCCCCACATATTATGCGGATAATGTGTATTATGT
>DAOLKI010000116.1:0-7438 GCA_035331665.1 Rhodocyclaceae bacterium | reverse complement strand
CGGGGCGCTTCCTCTACGGGAGCGCCGACCCCGAGGACCTGCGGCGCGGCTTCTTCACGGCGGCGCCGATCCACGAGGCCGTGACCGACGCCTACCTGATCGCCCGCCACGAGACGACCTACGGCGAGTGGATCGCCTTCCTCGACGCCCTCCCGCCGGAGGAGCAGACCCGTTTCAGCGGCCGAAGAGAGGGGCCCGCCTCGCTCACCGCGCCAATCTTGACGCGAGACCACGACGGCGTGTGGCGGCTGGAGACGCGACGCGGCGATCAGGTCACGGCGGCCCGGGCGGGGGAGCTGCTCCGTCACGCGGGCCGCGCCCGCAACGTCGAACAGGACTGGCTCAAGCTGCCGGTCACCGGGATCTCCTGGGACGACGCCCGCGCCTACCTCGAATGGCTCGACCGCTCGGGCCGGGCCCCCGGCCCGCCGTCGGACGGCCGCTCGGGTTGTTCATGGATTCCTTTGCAGCCAGTCGAGCCGCTGGGCGATCTGCTCCCGGTATCCCCCGGCGAGGGCGGGCTGGCGGACGATGCGGTGCAGATCCGCCAGGGGCGGGCGGTGCGCGGCGAGGACGGCATGCAGCTCGGCCAGGGTCAGCGGGTCCGCCGCCCGTTCCAGCAGGTGCAGGGCGTCGCCCGCCACAGCCTGCCCGGGTTGCAGCACCCGGAAATACCAGCCCGTCCATCCGGCCTCCGCGATGCGGGCCGCGACGCCCTCCGTGCCGCAACGCACGTCGATTTTCCAGCAGGGTTTGCGCGGTCGGGAAACCTGCAGACGGGCCGTGCCGAGAGCGAAGACGTCGCCGATGCACACCGCGTCTTCCTCGATGTCCGCGGACAGGTTTTCGCCCAGGCGGCCCGGTACCAGGACCGCGGCGGCCTCGGGAAAGCAGCCGGCCAGGCGCGCATAGTGGCCGGAAGGATAGAGCTGCAGGGCCTGGTCCGCGCCGCCGTGGCGCACCCTGTCCGCCTGCTCGTCCCCGGCGAGGCCCAGGGGCCCCAGGGCGACGGGCCCCGCGACGCGGCGTTTGGCGATGGCCGACGGACGTCCGTCCCCCGCCAGCGGGGCGATGGTGCCGGCATAGAATGCCTCGACGGCCGCGCTCAGTGCCATAGCCAGGCGGCGCCGCGGACGCCGGAGGAATCGCCGTGCCGGTGTTTGGCCAACCGGGTCGCGACGCGATCCGAGAACACGTGCCGGGCCCACACCTGGGGTACCCGGCCGTAGAGGAAATCCAGGTTCGACATGCCGCCCCCCAGCACAATGACATCCGGGTCGAGGACGTTGATCACCTGGGCGAGTCCCCTGGCGAGCCGGTCCGCGTAGCGCTCGATCGTGGCGGCGCAGGCCCGGTCGCCGGCGGCGGCGCGGTCCGCGATCTCCGGCGGGGTCAGGTCCTCTCCCGTGGCGGTGCGGTGGTCGCGGGCCATGCCCGGGCCGGAAAGCCACGTCTCGATACAGCCCCGGCGGCCGCAGTAGCATGGGTGCTCGGCTTCCGGGGATTCGCCGGCCAGGCGATTGTGGCCCCACTCGCCCGCGATGGCATTGGCGCCGACGAGCACTTCGCCGCGCACAACGATGCCGCCTCCCACGCCGGTTCCCAGGATGACACCGAACACGCACCCGCCACCCGCGGCGGCGCCGTCCACCGCTTCCGACAGGGCGAAGCAGTTGGCGTCGTTCGCCAGGCGGACCGGCCGTCCAAGCGCGGATTCCAGGTCGGCACGCAGGGGCCTTCCGATGAGCCAGGTCGAATTGGCGTTCTTGATCAGGCCGCTGACCAGGGATTCCGCGCCGGGAATGCCGACGCCGACGCTGCCCGGCTCGCCCAGTTCGCGCTCGGCTTCGTGGACCAACCCCGTCACCGCCGCCACCGTTCCCGCGTAGTCGTCCCGCGGCGTCGGCACCCGCCGGCGCAGCAATTCGGCGCCGTCGCCGGCGAGGGCCACGATTTCGGTCTTCGTGCCCCCGAGGTCGACCCCGAGGCGCATCAACCCGTTCCGCCCGGTTGCGCCAACGCGCGTTGGTAGTTCTCGGCCGCCTCTTCGCAACTGCCTGCGGTGAGCGAAAGATCGCGCAGCAGGCCGTCCGCGAGGCCATAGACCCAGCCATGGACCTCGACCTGCTGGCCGCGCGCCCACGCGTCCCGCAGCACCGTCGTCTGGGCCACGTTGACCACCTGTTCGACGACGTTGAGTTCGCACAGCCTGTTGATGCGGTCTTCCGCATCGGGAATCGCGTCGAGCCGAACCCGATGCTTGTCGCGGACGTCCTGCACGTGGCGCAGCCAGTTGTCCGCCAGGCCCACGCGGTGGTTCTCCAGGGCTGCACGTACGCCGCCACAGCCATAGTGGCCGACGACCATGATGTGGCGCACCCGCAGGACGTCGATGGCGAATTGCAGCACCGACAGGCAATTCAGGTCGGTGTGCACGACCACGTTGGCGATGTTGCGATGGACGAAGACCTCGCCAGGGAGCAGACCCGTGATCTGGTTGGCCGGCACGCGGGAATCGGAACAACCGATCCACAGGTACTCCGGGGACTGCAGGCGGGCCAGGCGATCGAAGAATTCCGGGTCCTGTTCCCGCATCCGGGTTGCCCAGGCGCGGTTGGCCTCGAAGAGTTGCGCGAGGGAGGTGTTCATTTCCTGAACAATCCTTTCAGTTTGTCCTGTACCTGTTCCTTGGCCTTCTGCTGGATCTCCTGCTTCTTCTCCTCGACCTTGGCCTTGGCCGCCTCCGCGACGAGGTTTCCGAACTCCAGCTTGTAGGAGAGATTGTCGAAGGGCCCGGTGACGCGGACCGGGACCGTCAGGCCCCTCAGGTGCTCGAGATCCTTGCCGCCTTGACCGCCCGAGGTGTTCACCACGCTGGCCTTGGCCACGTAGTTCATGGCGTTGCTGCCCACGTCGATGTCGCCGCTGCCGGCGAGGCGCAGGAAGGGCGATTTCGCGGCCAGGTCCTCGTTGTGCGCGACCCCGCCGGCGATGCGGAAGGAGGCCGTGAGTTCGGAGAAATCCGTCTTGTCCGCTGTCTTTGCATTCTGCACGGCGTCCTGCTTGCCGGAAATCCTTGCCTTCGCCTCCCGGAAGGTCTGCGCCAGGTTGATCCCCTTGATCGCACCGTCCTTGAGCGCGAGGCTGGCCGTGCCGCCGAGGGCCTTCTTCATGGCAGTCGCCGTATCTCCGCGGCTGGTTACGTCCAGGACCACGTTGCCGCGCCCTTCGAGCAGATCCTTGTTCAGCGCGTCCTTCATCAGCGGGTTGATGCGGATTCCGGCCAGGTTCTGGCGCAGCGCGACGGCATTGCCATCGGCATTCAGCGAGACATTGCCGGCCAGCGTGCCCTCGTAGAGGTCTGCGGTCAGCGGCGCGACGTCCAGCCTGCCGCCCGCCGCCCTGGCTTCCAGGCGCAGGTTGCTGACCTTCACGTTCGCCACCTGCAGGGAACCGACCTTGACGGTTCCGTGCAGGTCGAGGCTCTTCAGGGCTCCCAGGTCGATCTTCGGTTCGCCGCCCGGCTTCTTCTCCTCGGCCTTGCCGGGCGGAAGATATTTGTCCACGTTGAGGCGATCCACGTCGAGGTCGAAGCCGAAGGCCAGGGGCGCGAACCTGGCCACGTCGTACCGCAGCGCGATCCTGGTTTCGTCGAACCGGGTGGCCATCTGGCCCACGGCCGACCGCTTCGCCAGGTCGGCGCGCAGGCTCCCGGAAACGGGCAATTTCAGCTGTTGCATCGGCATCCGCGGATGCGCCACGTCGAATTCGCCCGCGAACTTCTCCAGGGCCACGGTCATCGCCGACGGGTCAGCGGCCAGCGAGGAATCCAGCCGGCCCTTGACGCTCGCCTCGTCGATCCTGGCGTCCAGGTCCAGGGACAGCTTTCCGACGCGTACCGCCCTGGCCGAACCCTCCACCTGTGCCAAGCCCAGCTTGGCCGCCACGTTGCGGCCGGTCCCGGAGAGACGTGCGGAGAGCGTCAAGGTGTCACCGCCGGCTTTTTCCGGCGTCACCGCGAGCCGCGGGGCCTCCAGCACCGCGTCGAAGGAATCCGTGCCTGCCTTGCCCCTTGCCGCCACCTTCAATGCCTCGACCTGGAGCGACCTGGACGCCGGCTTCGCCTCCAGCGCGCCCGCCGACGCCATGAGGTCCAGTCCCGTGATCCCGCCGGCCTCGCCCTTCGCGCGGGCCTCCAGCTTTGCGATGGCGAATTCCTGGCGGTCGAGGTCGTAGCGATAATCGCCACGGAGATCGACGGCGGCGTCGGTTCGGGGCTGTCCTCCCTTCACCCTCAGGGACAGCGCCAACGGACCGGAGGCGGCATTGGCCAGGCGCCCCGTACTGAGATCCAGTTCGGTCACTGCGGCGGTATGGCCGCTGCCCTCGTCGACGTAGGAGACCTGGGCACCCGAAACCTTCAGACCCGTGACATCGAACCGGACCATTTCCGATTTCTTTGCGTCCTTGGAAAGGAGGTCGTCGAAATTGAAACGCCCATCCTTGTGGCGGATCAACCGGACCTGCAGACCGGCGAATTCGACCGTGTCGACGACCAGTTGCTTCGACAGCAGCGGCAGCACGGCGACCGATATCCGGGCCGACTCGAGGGCGGCGAATTCCTTCTCGCTGCCGCGTTCCGACAGCGTGACCTTGCCTGTCTTCACCCCCAGGTTGGGCCAGAAGGAGAGTTCCAGGGCGCCCGCGACGGTCAACCGGCGCTGCTTGTTCTCCAACACCACCCGTGCCAACTCGGACTTGATGCGCTCGGCATCGAAGGCGGCGGCGAGGTAGACGACGGCGCCGGCCACGAGGACCAGCAGGACGGCGAGGGCAATGCCGATCAATCTGATCGCTTTCATCCGGTCACCATGCAACCGAGAACGGCGAGTGGAAGGGGTCCCAAGGGTAGCAGACTGGGCCGGTGCAATGGCGGGGGCCGCCGACCGGGCGGACCAAAAAAAAAACGGCACCGCGAAGGTGCCGTGGGACTGGGCCGGGCGTCGGAAAGGAATGGCGCCCGGCGGAGGAAAAGGCTTGGTCGCGTGCTCAGCGCCGGGCGACCCGCGTAACCGGCATGGTCAGGGCGACGGGAAGGTTGGCCAGGATCACGCGGCAGTCGGGCGTCCGGTAGCACATGGTGGCATCGGCGAGGTCGCGCAGCATCCCGGCGTCGGTGGCCGGCGTCCAAAGGGGAACCGAATACTGCCGGCGGTCGTCGAGCGGGAAGGCGGTTCCATTGACGACATGCCTGCCTTCGGGGATCGCGGCCTTCGGGGCGGCCGGGTCCTCGTCGGCCACGCATTGCAGGCTGGTCCATCCGCTGTCCAGCGCGCAGATCCAGGTCGCGTCCGCCTGGGCGATTCCGACGACAGAGGCGCAGATCATTCCGACGACGGCGACGAGCGGTTTCATGATTACTCCTGGTTAAATACGTTGCTTAACTGACAGTGGAATTATTATCCATTGGTGGTTGAATGTCAACCTACAGTGAAAAAAAATTTCCGCAAGGTAGTTTTCTGTGGAGTGTGTAATCTTTCAGTTTGAGAAACAGCGAGTTGTCGTTTAACATGTGCATATTCCAATAACTGGTAGTGGTCATGAGTGACAGCTTTCGATTGGCTTTTTCCGCCAATTTCAATCGCGCGCTCGACCGGGCCGGCGTGGCACCCTCCGGCCAAGGGCGGGTTTCGGCCGTGGCCAACCTGTTCGGTATCTCCAAGCCGGCGGCCCAGAAATGGCTGACCGGAGCGGCGCTTCCCGAGCTGGCCCGCTTCCCGGACATCATGGAAAAGCTCGGCGTCACGTCCGACGAGCTGGTGACCGGCCGCTTCGCGACGACCAGCGGCGGGGCGGTGGGTGACGTGGTCAGCGTAGGCATCGAACTCGACGACGGCGATATCAGCGCTGCGCGTTTCCCGGCCCGGGCCCTGGAATTGGCCCGCCTGCCGCCCGGCGTGGCCTTTCTGCGCATTGCCTCCAACGAAATGGAGCCCTTCGTCTGCGCCGGCGATTTCGTCCTTTACGCGTCGGGGCAGAGGGAGATCGAGAAGGGCGGCGTTTTCGTGCTTTCCATCGAGGGAAAACGCGTCGTTCGCCGGTTGCAGCAAACCCTTTCCCAAACGCTGCGCATCATCTGCGACAACCATAGGTTTCCGTCAGAGGAGGTGCCGCTGACTGCCATCGATTTAGGCGTCGGAATGCCGGCAGGCACCGACGGTGGCCCGCGCATCCGCCTGGACGGCCTCGTGGTCGGGCGCCTCCTCGTCTATCGCTAGGGTCCGTTTTCATTCAGGCGGCCTGTGCGCCGGGCCTTGGCGGGTGGCAGGCCCGGGCGCGACCGACGCGATGTGGTCGCTCCCCATGAGGAGGGGGCAACGCCGGCCCGCGACCCGCTCGGGCACAGCCCTTCGGGTTGGCCTCGAATGCGGCGCTCGCTTTGTCGCGCGTCTCGCGCAGGGGAGCCACCCTTCGCTTCGCCTCGCTGCGCGCGATCATGCGCATTGGACGGCAACGCGCGCGCCGACCGAATGAGACCGACCCTGGCGCGGAGTCCGGCGCATTACTCATGCGCCGGAACGTCGGCGCGATGGCTGTATCCGGGGTCGGCATCTTGTCGCGAACGCCACGAGCATCGGCAGTCCGCATCGCGCGAAATGGTGATTGGATTCACCGCCGGATTTGGGTAGAGTCTTGGATTCCGATTGCACGGAACTTCCACTAAGGAGCTCATCCATGTCCCTGCGCACCATCCTGCTGTTGCCGTTCGCCGCTGTCGCCACGACCGTTTTTGCCCAGACTGGCGGCATCGGCGCCGTAAAGGTCGATCCGGCCACCGCCAAGGCCGGACAGGAAGTGAAGATCACGGTGTCGGCGGAAGGCGATGCCCCCGGCTTCTGTGGCCTGCGCATCGAATTCGGCGACAGCGACAGCCGCGACATCAAGATCGACGGGCGCGAGACCAAGTTCCCCGTCACGGTCTCCAAGACCTACGCGAAGGGCGGCACCTACGAAATCAAGGCCCGCGGCAAGACCGTCACCACCCACGGCCGGTGCCCCGGCGAAGCCAGCGCGAAGGTGACCGTCGAGGCGCCCGCCGCGCCGCCGCCCGCAGCCAAGGCCGAAGGCCCCGCCTGTCCCGAGGGCTACGGCATGAAGGGCAAGGTCGGCAAGGCCGGGGATTTCACCTGCGCCGCCGCGAAGGGCGCCAAGAAACCCGAGAAAGTGCTGGAGTGCAAGGACGGTCTCGAGTACTTCCAGACCAAGTCCACCCTGGGTTGCCGCAAGGTGAAGGCCGCCAAGAAATGACGCGTCCGGACCTGCCGGGATCTGATTTGCATACCATCTAGCCAAGGGGGAACAAACGCATGTCCGGATTCTTCGAGGAGTTCCGCGAATTCGCGGTCAAGGGGAACGTCGTGGACCTGGCCGTCGGCGT
>DAOLKI010000115.1:0-7459 GCA_035331665.1 Rhodocyclaceae bacterium | reverse complement strand
GGATCACCGCCGTCGCGCCCGCCTTCGCCAGCACGTCGAGACCGTCGCGGAAGGGGAAGAAGGCATCGGAGGCGACCACGGAGCCCGCCACGGTGAGTCCGTTGTTCTCGGCCTTTATCGCCGCTATGCGCGCGGAATCGACGCGGCTCATCTGGCCGGCGCCCACGCCCACCGTCATGTGATCCTTGCAATAGACGATGGCATTCGATTTGACGTACTTCGCCACCTTCCAGGCGAACAGCAGGTCGCGCAATTCCTCTTCGCCCGGCGCCCGCCGGGTGACGACCTTGATGTCGGCCGGCCCGATGCGCGCCTGATCGGCCGTCTGCACCAGGAGCCCGCCGCCGACCCGCTTGTAGTCGTAGGCGTTTTCGGCGCGGCCCAGCGGCACGACGAGGACGCGGAGATTCTGCTTGGCCGCGAAGACCTGGCGTGCCCCCTCGGTGATTTCGGGGGCGATGATGACCTCGGCGAACTGTCCGGCGACGGCCTCGGCGGTGGCCTTGTCGAGGGCACAGTTGAAGGCGATGATCCCGCCGAAGGCCGACGTCGGGTCGGTCTTGAAGGCCTTGCGGTAGGCCTCCTCGGCATTCCCGCCGATGGCGACGCCGCAAGGGTTCGCGTGTTTCACGATCACGCAGGCCACGGCACCCTCGAAGGCCTTGACGCATTCCCAGGCGGCATCGGCATCCGCGATATTGTTGTAGGACAGTTCCTTGCCTTGGAGTTGCGCATAGTTGGCGATGCTGCCGGGCGCGGCGACGGGCTCGCGGTAGAAGGCGGCGGACTGGTGCGGGTTCTCGCCATAGCGCATCGTATCCACCTTGTCGAAGGCGAGTTGGAGGCGGTCGGGAAACGGTCCGGGCCGGTTCCCGTCGTCGAGGCTGGTGAGCCAATTGGCGATGGCCGAGTCGTAACGGGCGGTGTGCGTGAATGCCTTCTTGGCCAGTGCGAAGCGGGTCTTGTAGGACAGTGCCACGCCGCCGGCCCTCAGCTCGGCAATGATCGTTTCATAATCCTCCGGATCGGTGACCACGCCGACGCCGCCGGCCTCGTTGCCGTGGTTCTTGGCCGCCGCCCGCACCATCGCGGGGCCGCCGATGTCGATGTTCTCGATGGCATCGTCCAGCGTGCAGTCCTTGCGGGCCACCGTCTGCTGGAAGGGATAGAGGTTCACGACGACCAGGTCGATGGGCGGTATGCCGTGGGCGTCCATCGTCTTCAGGTGCTCGGTCAGGTCCCGCCGGCCGAGGATGCCACCGTGGACCTTGGGATGCAGGGTCTTCACCCGCCCGTCGAGCATCTCCGGAAAGCCCGTGTAATCGGATACATCGGTGACGGCCAGTCCCGCGTCGCGCAGCATCTTCGCCGTGCCGCCGGTGGACAGGAGTTTCACGCCGAGGACGGCCAGGGCGCGGGCGAATTCCACCACGCCGCGCTTGTCGGATACGCTGATCAGGGCTTGGGATACGGTCATGGTCTTTTCTGGCGGCGACTCCGGGGCCGGCGGAGGGTTCCGCGGCCGCGGGCGGCGGCTTTCTCCGTGGTCAAAGCAATTCGTGGTCGCTGAGCTTGCGGCGCAGCGTGTTGCGGTTGATGCCGAGCATTTCCGCGGCCACCGTCTGGTTGCCGCCCGCCTGTTTCATGACCACCTCGAGCATCGGTTTCTCGACGCTGTGGATCACCATCTCGTAGATCGCATGGGGCACCTGGCCGTCCAGGTCGCGGAAATACCGGTTCAGGGTGCGGCGCACGCAATCGGACAGCTCTGAGCTCATGCTGCTTCCCGCTCGTAGATCAGGTGGTCGTTGGCGGCGGCCTGGGCGAGGAAGAACTCGTCCGTCGCCGTCATCTGGGCGTCCCGGGTCGGCAGCTGGTTCATGGCGTGCCGGAAATGGGCGGCGCCGGCGAGCCCCTTCGTATACCAGCCGATGTGCTTGCGGGCGATCTTGACGCCGGTCTCCTCGCCGTAGAAGTCGTAGAGGTCGGCCAGATGCTGGCGCAGGATGGCGTGGATCTCGGCGACGCGCGGCGGCGGAAGCCGCGTTCCGGTGGCCAGGAAATGCTCGATCTCACGGAACAACCAGGGACGGCCCTGGGCGGCGCGTCCGATCATCAGGCCGTCGGCGCCCGTGCGGTCGAGGACGAGGCGGGCCTTTTCCGGCGAATCGATGTCGCCGTTGGCGATGACGGGGATGCGCACCTGCGCCTTGACCCGGGCGATGGTGTCGTATTCGGCCTGGCCTGTGTATTGGTCGGCGCGGGTCCGGCCGTGGATGGCGACCGCGCGGATTCCGCTCTGTTCCGCAATGCGGGCGATGGCCGGGGCATTGCGGTTCTGGCTGTCCCAGCCGGTACGGAATTTCAGGGTCACGGGAGTGCCCGGCACGGCGGCCACCACGGCCTCGAGGATCCGCGCCACCAGGGCCTCGTCGCGCATCAGTGCCGAACCGGCCATCACGTTGCAGACCTTCTTCGCCGGGCAGCCCATGTTGATGTCGATGATCTGGGCGCCCTCGTCGGCGTTGTAGCGCGCGGCATCCGCCATCATGCGCGGGTCGGCGCCGGCAATCTGGACGGCGATCGGCTCCACCTCGCCGGCATGGTTCGCGCGGCGGCGGGTCTTGGCGCTGCCGTAGAGCAGCGAATTGGAGGTGACCATCTCCGAAACCGCGAGGCCGGCGCCGAGACGTTTGCACAACTGGCGGAACGGGCGGTCGGTGACTCCGGCCATGGGCGCGACGAACAGGTTGTTGCGCAGCCGGAAGCCGAGGAAGTCCATGGGGCGGGGAACGGAATGCCGAACGATCTGGGGAAGGTCGCGATTCTAACCGAAAGCCTCCCACGGGCCATCGAAAGCGCTTATCCCGGGAAGGAGTCGTCGGCGCAATTCCAAACCCGTTTCCCCGTCAGCGCAATAGTCCGATCGGACTACCAGGCGCGGGCGCCGTACATCATGCGGCGCGCCAGAAAATCGCGTGCCGGCGGCACCAGGTCCAGCGCCAGCAGACCGGCGCCCCGGGCGTGGCCGAACAAGGGGTTGTCGCCGTCGAAGATACGCACCAGGAAATCGGTGAATCCCATTGCGCCGCGCCGGTCCAGCCGGCGCGCGGCGGCATAGGCCGCCAAGGTTGCGGGGGCCCCGGGGTCACCGCCCGAACCGACGGCCCGGCCGACGGCTTCGGCCAGTTGCCAGATGTCCCGCAACGCGAGGTTGAAACCCTGGCCGGCCACCGGGTGCAGGGTCTGCGCCGCATTGCCGATCCAGGCCTGGCGGGGGGCGATCGGCCGATCGCGGTAACGCAGTCCCAGCGGATAGACGAACCGCGGCTCGGCAGCCACGAAGCGAAGGCGCTCGCCGAAGCGGCTTTGCAGATAGCCCAGGAATTCGCCGTCGGCGAGGGCGGCGATGCGGGCGGAGTCGGCGTCCCGGCAGGTCAGGACCAGCGCCCAGGCATCCCCCATCGGCAACAGGGCGACCGGTCCCTCCGGGGTGAATCGTTCGAAGGCCCGGTTGCGGTGCGGCTCACGGCTAACCACGCGGCATATGACTGCGTGCTGGCCATACTCGCGGCGCCGCGCCTCCTCGGTGGCGATCCCGCCTTCGGCGAACACCAGCAGGCGGGCTCTCGCAACCCCGGACGGACCCTCGAAGGCAATCTCACCGTCGTCCGGACGCGCGGCATCGATGCGCGAATGCTGGTAACAGGCGACCGGCGTCGCCTGCAGCGCCTGTTCCAGGGCCGCAATCAGGTCCCGGGCGGCGATCACGTATCCGAGGGCTGGTACGCCCTGTTCGTCGGCGTCGAGCAGGGCGCGGCCGAGGCGGCCTGCCTGCGAGACATGGATCGTGGCGATCGGTGTTCCGGGCACCGCCCGCCAGGCGCCGAGCCACTCCAGGATCTGTCGTGCCCCATGGGAAAGGGCGAGCACCCGCCGGTCGGCGAGCCCCGCCCCCTTCTCGCGCGCATCATGGACCTCGCAGGCGATCCCGCGTTGATTCAGGGCCAGGGCCAGCGCCAATCCGGCCGGCCCGCCGCCGACGATGGCGACCGGGACGTGGCGACTCATGTCATGGGCGGACGCCGCGCGCGTCGCGCATCAGGGCTTCGATATCCTGCACGGCCTTGGGTGCCTCGCGGGAGAGGACCTCGTTGCCTTCGTGGGTGACGGCCACGTCGTCCTCGATGCGCACGCCGATGTTCCAGAAGGCCTCCGGCACGTCCTCGGCCGACCGCACGTAGCAGCCGGGCTCGATGGTCAACACCATGCCCGGCACCAGGGCCTTCCAGTCCGCCCCTTCCTTGTATTCGCCGGCGTCATGGACGTCGCGGCCGAGCCAGTGGCTCGTCCGGTGCATGTAGAAGCGCTTGTAGTTCTCTGTCTCCAGGGCCGCCTCCAGGCTTCCCTGAAGCAGTCCCAGGTCGATCATGCCCTGGGCGAGCACCCGTACGGCGGCATCATGGGGGTCCTGGAAGGTGGCCCCGGCCCGCACCGCGGCGATGGCCGCCTCCTGGGCCGCGAGGACCAGCCGGTATATGTCGCCCTGCGGGCCGGTGAAGCGGCCCCCGACCGGAAACGTCCGGGTAATGTCGGCGGCATATCCGTCCAGTTCGCAGCCGGCGTCGATCAGCAACAGGTCGCCGTCGGCCAATTGCCGGTCGTTGCCGACGTAATGGAGTACGCAGGCATTGGCACCGCCGGCCACGATGGGCGGGTAGGCAGGGTAGGCACTGCCCGCGCGGCGGAACTCGTGCAGGAGTTCCGCCTCGACCTGGTATTCGTGCCAGCCGGGCCGGCAGGCGGCCATGGCGCGCCGGTGCGCCGCGGCGGAGATGTTCGCCGCCCGACGCATCAGGTCCAGTTCCTCGGGGCCCTTGACGAGGCGCATCTCGTCCAGGTCGAGGCGGACGTCGCGCACCAGCGGGGGCGCGCGCTTTCCGGCGCGCACCTGGCCGCGCACCGCGTTCAATGCCTTCAGGATGCGACGATCCCAGGCCTCGTCGTGGCCGAGGGAGTACCAGAGCGCGGGCCGGTCGGCGAGCAGTTCCGGCAAGCGGCCGTCGAATTCCCCGATGGGATAGGCCTCGTCCACCGCGAAAGCCTCCCGGGCCCCATCGGGCCCGAACCGGTGGCCGTCCCAGATTTCCCGTTCCTCGTTCTTCTCCCGACAGAACAGGATGTTCTTCGGTGTTTCCCCGCCGACGAGGACCAACACGGCTTCGGGCTCGGCGAATCCGGTCAGGTAATGGAAATAACTATCCGGCCGGAACGGGAAGGTGGTGTCGCGGTTGCGCACCATTTCGTCGGCCGTGGGGACCACGGCAACGCCGGTGCCGATCCGGTCCGACAACCGGCGGCGCCGGTCGATGAAAGGCGAGACGTCCATCCGGGGATTATAGCGGCGCGTTTCCGGGGCCTCAGCTGCGCGCACGGACGGCGGCATCGAGTTCGGCCAGCCGTGCCGGCGTCCCCACGTCGGTCCATAGGCCGGGATGCAGTTCGCCGCCCGCGCGGCCGGCCGCGATGGCCTCGCCGAGCAGTGGCGCCAGCCTGGCTGGCCGACCGGCCTCCAGGCCGGAAAAGAGCTCGGGGCGGAATATCCCGATGCCGGCATAGGTAAGTCGCTGCCCGTCCGTCTCCAGGAGGCGGCCGCCGGAGAGCACGAAGTCGCCGCGGCGATGGTGATCCGGATTGGGCACCATGACGAGATGCACGAGGTCCCCGGTCGCGATCCGCGCCAGGGCCCCGGTCACGTCCCAGTCGCAGAACACATCTCCGTTCATCACGAGGAAAGGCGCCTCGCCGAGAAACGGCAAGGCCTGCCGGATCCCACCCGCCGTCTCCAGCGCGCCGGGCGGCTCGGGCGAATAGCGGATGGAAAGGCCCCACGCCGCACCGTCGCCCAGCAGGGACTCGATCATCCCGCCCAGATGCGCATGGTTGATCACTACGTCATGCAATCCGGCGCGCGCGAGGCGCTCCAGGTGCCACACGATCAATGGCCGGCCGGCCACGGTCAGCAGCGGTTTCGGGCAGGTGTCCGTCAGGGGCCGCATGCGCTCTCCGCGCCCCGCGGCCAGGATCATCGCCTTCACGGATCGTCCCCCGACCCCGCGATCAGAACGTGTAGCCCGCCTGCGGCGGCCTGTCCTCGATCCGGTCGAGCAACCGCAGGAGCGGCGCGAGGTGGCGGTAGCGCGCGCAGGCGGCGCGCAGGTACTTCGATACCAGGGGCATATCCCTCAGGTAGCCGTCCTTGCCGTCCCGGTGCCAGAGGCGGGAAAATATACCGAGCACCTTGACGTGCCGCTGGACACCCATCCATTCGTAGTCGCGATGGAATTCGGCGAAATCCGCCCGCACGGGTATGCCGGCCTTGCGCGCCTTTTCCCAGTAGCGGATGACCCAGTCGAGGGCCTGCTCCTCGGGCCAGTCCACGTAGGCATCCTTGAACAGGGAGACCAGGTCGTAGCTGACCGGGCCGAACACCGCGTCCTGGAAATCGATGATGCCGGGGTTCGGCGAAGCCACCATCAGGTTGCGCGAGTGGTAGTCGCGATGGACATAGACGGCCGGCTCGGCAAGGTTGACGGACAGGATGCGCTCGAAGGTATCGGCGAGCGCCTGGGTTTCCTGGGCGGAGAGATCCATCTGCAGGTGGCGGCGCAGGTACCACTCCGGAAACAGGTCCAGTTCCCGCTTGAGCAGGGCCCGATCGTAGGGCGGCAGCTGCCCCGGCCGGCTCGCCGCCTGGATGCGCACGAGGGCATCGATGGCCGGGCCGTAGAGTTCGCCGGCGGTTTGCGAATCCAGCGCGGACAGGTAGGTGGTGGCGCCGAGGTCGGAAAGGACAAGGTATCCTCGCGCCCTGTCCTCCGCCAGCACTTCCGGCACGTGTACGCCGGCCGTTCGGAACAAAGCCTGCACATGCAGCCAGGGTCCGATGTCCTCCTTTTCCGGTGGTGCATCCATCACGACGACGCTGCCGCCGTCTTCGAAGTCGGCGCGGAAGTATCGGCGGAAGCTGGCGTCGGCGGACGCGGGAGAGAGCCTGAGGGAACGGTGGGGGTAAAGGCCGGCGAGCCAGTCCTCGATCTGCTGCTGCCGCTGCACGCGGGAGCCTCCAAGGGAATGCTAGAATTTCAGATTCTAACATTCTGACCAGACGGCCTTTTTCCGGCGCCTGCGCACCGCCCCGCGAGGGTTTTCGCCGGTGCCGGCACATCGATCGCACAATGGCAATTTCCCCGCGCCACCATATTCGCTGGATCGTCCTGCTGGGGATCGGCGGGCACGCCATCGCAGCGGAAAACCTGCCGCCGCTGCGTATCGATCCGGCATTGCTGGGTGCGCGGCCTCAGGCAAGGCAGGAGGTGCCGGCCGTGCGCGCGGAGCAACCGCGGGCCGCGGCGCCGGCGCAAGCCGACAGCCTCGGCGCGGTCTGTCCCGACCCGCT
>DAOLKI010000114.1:0-7492 GCA_035331665.1 Rhodocyclaceae bacterium | reverse complement strand
GCCGGCACCAGCACCGTTCCCACCGGATCGACATGACGGAGGGGATTCAGGCTGATCCGCCCGAGCATCCAGGCCGTCGGATCCCCGAAGTGCCTCGCCACGTATCCGTGCGCGGCCTCGTGCAGCGTGATGGCGAACACGACCGGGATGGCGTAGATCGCCAGGGTCTGGATGACGCTTTCCATGGGGTGGCGGCGGATTCTAGCAGACCGGATTCATTCGCCGCCCAGGCCGAAGGGCTCCACCGGCCCCTTGCCCACCCGCATCACCTGGGCGCCTCCGTCGGCGAGATTGACCACCGTCGTCATGCCGGCGCCGCAGGGACCCGCCTCGATCACCAGGTCCACCAGTTTTTCCAGGCGATCCCTGATCTCCTGGGGATCGGTCATGGGCTCCTGCGCCCCCGGAAGAATCAGCGTGGAGCTGAGCAGCGGCTCGTCGAGTTCGGCGAGCAGGGCCAGCACGAACCGGTTGTCCGGGATGCGCAGCCCGATCGTCTTGCGTTTGGGATGCAGCACGCGGCGCGGCAACTCCCGCGTGCCCTCGAGGATGAAGGTATAGCTTCCCGGGGTCGCGGCCTTCAGCAGCCGGTACTGGGCGTTGTCGACGCGGGCATAGGTGGCGATCTCGGACAGGTCGCGGCACATCAGCGTGAAGTGGTGGCGCTCGTCCACCTGCCGTATGCGCCGGATGCGCTCGAGGAGGGACGAATCGCCCAGGTGCCCGCCCAGCGCATAGGCCGAATCGGTCGGATAGGCGACCAGGCCGCCGGCGCGGATGATCTCGGCCGCCTGCTTGAGGAGCCGGGGCTGCGGGTACTCGGGATGCAGGGAAAAGAACTGGGCCATCAGACCAGCCTCGTCCAGACGGGGACCAGGTCGGGGGGCAGTTCCTGCACCATCCCCAGGTCCACCCAGCTCTCGCCCGGCCCATGGAAGTCCGAAGCACGGGAGGCGAGGAATCCGAATTCCCGGGCCACCGACGCGAACTGCCGCGCCTGGTCCTCGCCGTGGGAGCCGGAAAGCACCTCGATCCCCTCGCCGCCGAGGTCCTTGAACGCGCAATACAGTTCGCGCATTCCCTGGCCGCTCAGGCGGTAGCGGCCCGGGTGGGCGATGACCGCGATGCCGCCCGCCCCGAGTATCCAGGCCACCGCCTCCTCCAGGCTTGCCCAGGCGTGGCGTACGTAGCCGGGCTTGCCCTTGGCGAGCCAGTGGTCGAACACCGACTTCACGTCCCTGGCCCGGCCGATTTCGACGATGTATCGGGCGAAATGGGCGCGGCTGATCAGGGCCGGATTGCCCACGTAGCGCAGGGCCCCCTCATAGGCCCCGGGAATACCCACCCGGGCCAGTTCGGCCGCGATGCGCATCGCCCGGGAGTCGCGCCCGCCGCGCACCTGGGCGAGGCCGGCCTGCAGGGCCGCGTCATGCGGATCGATCCCGAGCCCCACGACATGCACGGTCTGGTCGTCGCCCCAGGAAACGGAGATCTCCGTGCCGTTGACGAACGCGAGGCCCAGTTCGTCCGCCATGGCAGCCGCCTCGGCCAGCCCGCCGAGTTCGTCGTGGTCGGTCAGCGCGAGCAGGCTCACGCCATTGGCATGAGCCCGACGGACCACGTCGGCCGGCGCCAGAAGACCGTCCGAAACCGTCGAATGGCAGTGCAAGTCTGCGTTCAAGCGAAAAACTCCTCGATGATCCTGGCCACCACCTCCGGCCGGTCATGATGCAGGTTGTGCCCGCACTCGGGTACCACGATCTCCCGGGCGCCCGCGAAACAGGCCAGCCGCCTGCGGTAATCCTCCTCCCGGCCCGCGAAATCCCGGGTGACGAAGGAATCGTCTCCGCGCACCCACAGGACCCTCGCCGTGGCCTGGCGCCAGCACGCCATGGCCTCCTCCAGCCGGTACAACACCGGGTTCACCCACCTGTGGCACGGGTCCGCGGCCGGGACCAGGCCTTCGCCTCCCGGTTGTGCCATGTGCTCGGCCAGGAACACGGCCCGCTCCCCGGTCAGGCGCGGATTTTCCTGGCGGAGCCGTGCCGCGAATGCGTCCCTGTCCGCGTAATGACGGTACCGGCTGCCGGCCCGGATCTGGTCCAGCCATTTCCGGTAGCGTTCCGGCGCATCCTCCGCCCGGGTCGGGCGCAGACCGAAGCCCTCCAGGTTCACCAGTTCGGCCACCCGCTCGGGCCGGATTCCGGCGTACAGGCTGGCCACGTTGCCTCCCATGCTGTGCGCCACGATGCGGGCCGGCCCGTCGCCGGCTTCCGCATCCAGGATCGCCTCCAGGTCCGCCAGGTAATCGGGAAACCAGTAGGCGTCCCGGTTCCAGGTCGACAGGCCGAAGCCCCGGGCATCCGGCGCCACCACCCGCCATCCCCGTCGCAGATGGTCCACGACGAACTGGAAGGAAGCCGCCACGTCGCCCCAGCCGTGCAGGAAGAACAGGGTCGGCGCGTCTTCCTCGCCCCAGATGAGCAGGTGCAGCCGGCGATGGCGCGTGTCCAGATGGCGGGACCGGCTGGGCACCCTGCGCCCGACTTCGTTTGCTTTCATCGGCGGATTTTATCAAAGCCCCTTGCCCTGCCCGCCGTCGCACCGGCATAATCCGCCCCGGTCGTCGGGAGAGTGCGGTCCGTGGGACGGACCGCCGCCGAAGGCGCAACCGCCCGGGAACCGCTCAGGCACCAAGGGCCGGCGACGCAGCAAGAATCTGGAGAGTGGGGATCCGGTCGGGTCCCCCACCGAAGGGGCCCCGGCACGGCCGGCAATCTCTCAGGTACCAAGGACAGACGGGGCGAGGCTTGGCCTCGCCCTTTTCGTTGGTTGCGAAACCGCACGAAATGTCGCGTGTAAGGGATTGAACCGAGAGACTGCACCAGGGACCGAGACATGGGAAACCGAACCCCTCTTTACGCCAGCCACGTCGCCGCGGGGGCGAAGATCGTCGATTTCGCCGGTTGGGACATGCCCATCCACTACGGCTCCCAATTGAACGAGCACCATGCCGTGCGTGCGGATGCCGGCATGTTCGACGTCTCGCACATGCTGGCCATCGACTTGGAGGGCGTTGAATCCACGGGCTGGCTGCGCGCCCTGCTTGCCAACGACGTGCGGAAACTCGGGTTGCCGGGAAAGGCCCTGTATTCCTGCATGCTGCGGGAAGACGGCGGCGTGATCGACGACCTGATCGTCTATTTCCTGTCTCCGACGCGGTTTCGCATCGTGGTCAACGCGGGCACGGCCGCGAAGGACCTGCAATGGATGCAGGACCATGCGGCGGGCTCGGACCTGCGCCTGACGCCGCGGCGCGACCTGGCCATGATCGCCGTTCAGGGTCCGCGCGCCCGCGACCGGTGCTGGGACGCCTTCCCGGCTTCCCGCTCGGCCACGCAAGCGCTCGCGCCCTTCCAGGGTACGGAAACCGGCGGATGGTTCGTGGCCCGGACCGGCTACACGGGAGAGGACGGATTCGAACTGACCCTGCCGGCCGAGGAAGCCGCCGGCGCATGGCAGGCCCTCGCAGCGGCCGGCGTACGGCCTTGCGGCCTCGGGGCGCGCGACACCCTGCGCCTGGAGGCGGGCATGAACCTCTACGGCCAGGACATGGACGAAACGGTCTCGCCGCTGGAATCGGGTCTCGCCTGGACGGTGGACCTGCGCGACCCGGACCGCCGTTTCGTGGGTCGCCGGGCCCTGGAATCCGCCGCCCCCGCCCGCGAACTCGTCGGACTCGTCCTGGAGGACAAGGGCGTCCTGCGCGCCCACCAGCGCATCTTCACGGACCGAGGCCCGGGGGAAACCACCAGCGGAAGCTACGCCCCGACCCTGGAACGGTCCATTGCCTTCGCCCGAGTCCCGGCCGGATGCCGGCCGGGGGAAACGGTGCAGGTCGAGATCCGCGACAAGAGACTCACGGCGAGGGTGGTCCGTCCGCCCTTCGCCCGCCACGGCAAGGCATTGGTCTGAATCAACCGAGGAGCCATCGCATGAACATTCCCGCCGAACTGAAATACGCCAGGACCCACGAGTGGGCCCGTGTGGAAGCCGACGGCACCGTCACCGTCGGCATCACCGACCACGCCCAGGAAGCGCTGGGCGACATCGTCTTCCTCGAACTGCCCGACGTCGGCCGCCGGGTGAAGGCCGGCGAGGAATGCGCCGTCGTCGAATCCGTCAAGGCCGCCTCCGACATCTACGCGCCGGTCGGCGGCGAAATCGTCGCCGCGAACCTGGACGCCGTGGACGCGCCCGAGACGGTGAACCAGGACGCCTATGCCACATGGCTGTTCCGCATCAGGCCGGACGAAGCGTCGGCGCTGGACGGCCTCCTGGATGCGGCCGGCTACGCGCGGGTCGCCGAAGAAGCCTGACGCTCGCGGCGGCGCCGGTCGCCGCCCCGCCCATCCCCGCGACACCCCGGCGACCGGACGGGGGACATGGAACACCGACGCCATGGCAGAAGCGACCTACCTGACCCTCGCCGACCTGGAACGGCGCGATGAATTCGCCGGCCGGCACATCGGGCCCGCGCCGGCCGAACTGCCCGGGATGCTCGAAACCATCGGCGCCGCGAGCCTGGACGCGCTGATCGACGAGACCGTCCCCGCGGCGATCCGGCACGGGGATTCGGCTCCCTTCGACGCCCTGCCGGGACCGGCCACCGAACACGAGGCATTGTCCCGGCTCAAGGCGATCAGCGCGCGGAACCGCGTCCTGAAGTCGCTCATCGGCATGGGTTACCACGACACGCTGACCCCCAAGGTGATTCTGCGCAACGTGCTGGAAAACCCGGGCTGGTATACGGCCTACACGCCTTACCAGGCCGAGGTGGCCCAGGGTCGCCTCGAAGCCCTCCTCAACTACCAGCAGATGGTGATGGATCTCACCGGCATGCCGCTCGCGAACGCCTCGCTGCTGGACGAGGCCACGGCCGCCGCCGAAGCCATGGCCATGGCGCGGCGCATCTGCAAATCCCGGTCGAACGTCTTCTTCGTCGACGAGCACTGCTTTCCGCAGACCCTCGACGTCGTGCGTACGCGGGCAGCCTATTTCGGGTTCGAGCTGCGCGTGGGTCCGGCGGAGTCCGCACCCGCCGCCGATGCCTTCGGCGCCCTGCTCCAGTACCCGGACGACCGGGGCGAGGTGGCGGACCTGTCCGACGTGATCGCCGCGCTCCGGGCCCAGGGCGCCGTGACGGCCGTGGCGGCCGACCTCATGGCCCTCGTCCTGCTCAAGTCCCCGGGCGCCATGGGCGCCGACATCGCCCTCGGCTCCTCCCAGCGCTTCGGCATACCGATGGGATACGGCGGGCCGCACGCGGCGTTCTTCGCCTGCCGGGACGAGCACAAGCGCTCGGTGCCCGGGCGCATCATCGGCGTCGCCATCGACAGCCGCGGCAGGCCGGCCCTGCGCATGGCCCTGCAGACCCGGGAACAGCACATCCGGCGCGAGAAGGCCAATTCCAACATCTGCACGTCCCAGGTGCTGCTCGCCAACATGGCGGGAATGTATGCCGTCTGGCACGGGCCCGCGGGCCTCGCCGCCATCGCGGAAAGGATCCACCGGCTGGCCGGCATCCTGGCGGCCGGACTCGAATCCGCCGGCCGCCCGGCGTCGACCCGGCGCTACTTCGACACCCTGCGCATCGATTGCGGCGGCGCCGCCGATGCCGTCCTCGCCGCCGCGCTCGCGGCCGGCTTCAACCTGCGCCCCGTGTCGCGGACCCAGGTGGCGGTCGCCGTGAACGAGACGACGACCCGCGAGGACGTGGATTCCCTGCTGCGGATACTGACCGGGCGGCACCACGACATCGACGCCCTGGACCGCGTGGCCTGCGAAAAGGACTGCCTCGCCCCCCTGCGGCGCGCCGATGCCATCCTCGCCCACCCCGTATTCAACCGCCACCATACCGAACACGGGATGCTGCGCTACCTGAAACGGCTGCAGAACCGGGACCTGGCCCTCGACCACTCCATGATCTCGCTCGGCTCGTGCACGATGAAGCTCAACGCCGTCGCGGAGATGATCCCGATCACCTGGCCCGAATTCGCGAACCTCCATCCCTTCGTGCCCGCCGACCAGGCGCTCGGGTACCGGGAGATGATCGACCAGCTCGCCGGATGGCTTGCCGCCATCACCGGGTTCGATGCGATATGCATGCAGCCGAATTCCGGGGCACAGGGGGAATACGCTGGCCTGGTTTCCATCCGCCGCTATCAGGCGGCCCACGGCCAGGGCCATCGCGATATCTGCCTCATTCCCCGTTCGGCCCACGGAACCAACCCGGCCACGGCGCAGATGTGCGGGCTGAAGGTGATCGTGGTGGACTGCGACGAACGCGGCAACGTGGATGTCGCCGACCTCAAGGCGCGGGCGGACGAGCACGCGGAAAACCTCTGCTGCATGATGATCACCTATCCCTCGACGCACGGCGTGTTCGAGGAGGCGGCGCGGGAGATGTGCCGCGTCGTCCACGCATGCGGCGGCCAGGTCTACATGGACGGCGCCAACCTGAATGCCCAGGTGGGGCTCACCTCGCCCGGCTTCATCGGCGCGGACGTTTCGCACATGAACCTGCACAAGACCTTCGCGATTCCGCACGGCGGGGGCGGTCCCGGGATGGGCCCGATCGGCCTCAAGGCGCACCTGGCGGCCCATGCGCCGGGCCATGCGGTGGTGCGCATGGGTGGGCCGAACGCCGGCCAGGGGGCGGTTTCCGCCGCGCCCTGGGGATCGGCATCCATCCTGCCCATCTCCTGGATGTACATCGCCATGCTGGGCCGGGAGGGATTGCGTCGCGCGACACGCACGGCCATCCTCAATGCGAACTACGTCGCCGCCCGCCTGGCCGATCACTATCCCGTCCTCTACGCCGGCGCCCGCGGCCGCGTGGCCCACGAGTGCATCCTCGACGTCCGGGCCATCAAGGCGGCGACCGGCATCGCGGAGATCGACATCGCCAAGCGGCTGATGGATTACGGCTTCCATGCTCCGACGGTCAGCTTTCCCGTGGCGGGAACCCTGATGGTGGAGCCCACGGAATCGGAAAGCCGGGCCGAACTGGACCGGTTCGTGGCCGCAATGATCGCGATCCGCGAAGAGATCCGCCGCATCGAGCGCGGCGACTGGCCGGCGGACGACAATCCGCTGAAGCGGGCACCGCACACCCAGGCCGACCTGGCCGACGAGCCGTGGCGGCGTCCCTACTCGCGCAAGGAGGCCTGCTTTCCGCTGCCCTGGGTGGCGGAGAACAAGTTCTGGCCGGCGGTGAACCGAATCGACGACGTTTACGGCGACCGCAACCTGTTTTGCGCGTGCCCGCCGCCGGCGGACTACGCGGCCTAGGCCGAAGGAGGAACCCCATGGCGCAACGATTCCTGGTGCTCACCGTCATCGGCGACGACCGGCCCGGCCTGGTCGGCGAACTGGCGGCCGCGATTGCCGGCCACGAGGGCAACTGGCTCGAGTCGGCCATGTCGCACCT
>DAOLKI010000113.1:2863-7497 GCA_035331665.1 Rhodocyclaceae bacterium | reverse complement strand
GCTCGCGTGCGGCATCGATCCGCACGTTGGAGAGGACGAGGGTGGAGGTGCCCACATAGTCGTTCACGTCGACGATGCCGAACGCGAGCTGCATCGCGCCCGCGGAGCCCAGGGCGGTGCTGAAGTGACCGCCGGACGGGCCGCCGAGCACGTCTCCCAGTCTCGTCAGCACGCCGTCGAGGACCACGAAGGCATAGTCGTTCATGCCGCTCAGCGGATCTTCCTGGCTGGCGAATTGCCAGTCGAAACTGAGCATGTCGCCGGCGTTCACCGTGAGGCTCTGCTTCAGCACCGAGCCTTCGAAGGCCCAGATGCCGTTGGCGGGGTCGGGGTCGAGCGCGCCCAGGCCGAGGCCGGCGAATTCTTCCACGCCGCCGGGGACGCCCACTGCGGCTGCGGCGACGCCTGACGTATTGAAGGCGCCGGCCGCGGCCGGGGCGTCATCCACGGCCAGGGAGGCGGTGCTGAGGGTGGCGCCATGAAGTGCGGCCACGTCGCCGAGGGACGACCAGCCGCTCAGGCCGCTGCTGAAGTCGCCGTTCACGAGGGCGGCATGGGCGCTACCGGACAGGGCCGTCAGCAGCAGGGCGGTGCGAAGGGTGTGAAGTGCAGGGTGTTTCATGGTTTTTCCTTGAGAAGTCACAGGCCAGCCGGGGCGAGGATGAAGTCGCGGCCGACGACGAGGGCGCTGGCCTGAACGCCTTTCAGGAGCACCAGCGGACGGGGCAGGGCGGCCCCGGCAGTGCCGTCCAGGTCGATCTGCACGCTGGTACCGGCCGCCGTCTGGAGCAGGCGAAGGTGGCCAGTGGCGGCGGCATCGGTCCGGATGCCCAGGGCGCTCAGGTCGATGCGGTCCACACCGGGGGCGAAGTCGGTGATCGTGTCACCCGCTTCGCGCATGTCGCGATAGACGAAGATGTCCGGGCCCGCCCCCCCGGTCAGCACATCGGCGCCGTCGCCGCCGGAGATCACGTCGGCGCCCGGCGTGCCGGTCAGGGTGTCACGCCCGCCCGTGCCCTGAATGTGCTTGAGCAGTTGGAGCCCGAGCACCACCGGATCGTGGTCGGATGAACGGTAGGGCGTCGGGGTGTACAAATCCGGCTCGCAGGCGGTGCAGGCGGGTTGCTTGAAGGACAGGGTGTAATCGAGGAAGGACGGTTCGTCCGCGTTGATGTGCCAATGGGCGACGCCGACCACCTGGCCGATCATGGACGAGGTGGTGAGGGCATGGTCCAGGTAGCCCGTCTCGCCGTCGAACACGTAGGAGTAGGCGCCCCAGCCCTGTCCGGCGAGTTGATTTACGAGACCGCCCGCCGTCAGGGTGTTGACCGGGTCTTCCTTGGCATAGGCATTGAGGTCGCCGATCACCACCACGTCGTTGTCGCCGGCGCGCGACTGGACCTGCTGGATGAAGGACAGCAGCCGGCTCGCCTGTTGGACGCGGCGGGCGTTGTAGCAGCCCTGGCCGTCACCCGGGTCGAGATCGGCGCCGCTGGCATCGGTACAGCCCTTGGATTTGAAGTGATTGACGATCACCGAAAACTTCTCGCCGTTGAGGGCGGCAAAGGTCTGGGCCAGGGGGGCGCGGTTGTTGAGGTCGATATTGTCCGACACGGCATCGCCCACCCGCGTCACGACGGCCGGCTTGTAGATCATCGCCACCTTGATCGCGTCGCTGCCGGTGCCGGTGGCCGGATCGGGGACGGCAGCGTAGGTGCCCGGCGCCGTGGCGGCGTTGAGACCGTTGACCAGATCCTGGAGGGCGCTGCGGGCGTCGCTGCCGTCGTTCTCGATTTCCATCAGGCCCACCACGTCAGCGTCGACGGCCTTGAGGGCTGCGACGATCTTGGTGCGCTGGCGGGTGAATTCCGCCGGCGTCGTGGCTCCGCGGTCCGTGGGAAAACCGCCGCCCTGGCCGTCGCCGTTGAAGTAATTCAGTACGTTGAAGCTGGCCACCCGCAGGTTGCCGCCGAGGGCTGCCGGCATGCCGCTGCGGGGATTAGCGCGGGTGAAGCTCACCGCGGCGGTGGGGTGCAGGCGGTAGTCGAGGGCAGCCGGGCTGCTGGCGTTGATGGCGCCCTGGTCGAGCACGCCGACCAGGTTGCCGTCCACGGTGTCGCCGGCGCGCACGGTGTAATCGGCACCGATGTAGGGGGTTGGGCTGGGATTCTGAACCGCCGAGCCGTCATCGAGCACGAGCAGCCGACGCTGGTTCTCGTCCGCCAGGGCGAGGGCTTCCGGCGACTGGGCCGGGTAGCGGTTGGTGGCCTTTTCGAGGCGACCGTTGGCCGACAGGGTGAGCTGCCCGTAGCGCCCGAGGAAGTAGTTCTGGGCCACCGTCATGGGGGTCAGGATGCGGACCAGCATGCCTTCGTAGCGCTCCAGTTCACCGTTGACCTGCTCCGGCAGGCTCACGTCGGTCGGTGTCACGCTGCCCGAGCCGAGGAGGGTGATCGCCGTCGGGCCGGTCAATTCGGTCTGGCCGTTGTACTCGGTCACCGTGCCGCGTACCGAGATGCGGTTGCCCACGGCCACCGGCGTCGGCATGGCGGTGCTGTTGGTGTAGACGAACAGGCCATCGGAGGTGGTCGGGTCGCCGTCGCCGACCGGATCCTGCAGGTAGAAGCCCTTCAGGCCGGGGAAGACGGCCGTCACCACGCCGCTGGTGGTCACGGTCTGGCCATTGAGGGGGCTGACCGGCCCGTTGCCCTGGATGCTCGGGATCGGCGTGAGGGCCGGCGCGGCGGTCACCGTCACGTCCACCGTGCATTGGGCGTTCTGAGCTTCGTTGTTGGTGAAGCTGACCACCGTGGGGTAGCTCCCCGCCGGTACGCCGCTGCCGACCTGAAGGACCACGCTGGCGGTGCCGCCGTCCTGGGAGGCCGGGGTCACGCTGCCGAGGGCGATCCCGGCCACCGGCGTGCCGGCCAGGTGAGCACCGTTGACCACGCTGTCCGGATCGGTGGCCGTCAGGGTCACGCTGGCCGCGCTGCCCTGAGACGTCGTCAGGGGGGCGCAGAACGGCACAATGGCCGCATTGACCGGGACGGCGCAGGTGTTGAAGGGCGAACTGCCGTTGCGGGGCGCCGGTGCGCCGGTGCCGAAGTCATTGCCGTTCTGGTCCGTATCCGTGCAGCCGCCACCGGCCCGGAACAGGGCCGTCGTGCTGCTGCCAGCGGGTGCCGCGGCCGCGCCTTCCTTGAAGTTGGCGCTGCCGTAGCCCACCAGATCCACGATCTGGGCCGTCTGGGCGGTGGAGCAGGGTGTGCTGCCGCCATTGCAGGCCAGACCGGTGGATCCGTTGACGAGGACGACCTTGCCGGCGCTCGCCGAAAGATTCGAGCTGCCGGTCGCGTCCGGCGTGGGCAGAGCCGCCCCGCCGCTGGCGGTGGCCAGACGCACCAGCAGATACTGGCCCGGCTGCAGGGTACCGCTCAGGGTCGTGACCCCGTTGTTGGCAAAGCTGCCGGTCCCCGTGGCGCTGGCGTACTGAATCGACCAGGAGGACACGTCCACCGGCACGCTGCCGCGGTTGAACAGTTCCACGTAGTCGGCGTTGTAGGTCGTGCCGTTGCCCCCGTAGAGCTGGCTGATGACGATGTCGGACGTGCCGAAGGCGGTGCCAAAGGGGAGGAGGCCGGCCAGGCAGAGGGCGGCAGGGAGGCGACGAAGCGCAGGCATGGGAATACTCCGGGCGGATGGGCTCGCCCGCCACTGTATGTAACACGCGCTACACGACACCGCGTGCCCATGGCCGGTGGACTGGTCCGTTCGGGTCGGTGTCCGTCATGTTTCTGACATCCCGGCCGTTCGCAGGCCGCCGGTGCGCCTGTCATAGTCCTGCGCTAGTCTGTGGCCGCCTTGTACCCGATGTTCCGAACCATGACCCGGTTGCCCGTCCTCCGTCTTGACCCCCTTGACCGGGAACGTCTGCCCTTGCTGCTCGAAGAGGCGGTCGGCATCCGTCGGGAGAGCGATTTCTATCTGTGGACCCAGGGGGCCTTGCAAAGCTTTCTGCCCCACGAAACCCTGGTGTGCATGGAGCCCCGGACAGGCGGCGCAGGGCTCACGGTGACCTCCCGACTGGCGCTGCAGGAAGGTGGCGAGGCGCTCGCCCGGAAGGCGGCCACGTGTCTGGCGGGGCCCGTCCTGGCCCGTTGGGACGCGGGTGGCCGCGTGCCCTGGGCGTGGTCGCCCGCGTCCACGGACGAGGCGCTGGTGGACCTGCTCGGCCCCGCGGCGCGCGGACCGGGCCTGTTCCATGCCTTCGCGCCGTCATTGCCGACGTCCGGCGGTCTCTTCCTGTTCCTCGGCCTGCCGCATCCGGCCGGGGTTCGGGAATGCTATTTTGCCGTGCTTCTGCTGCCCTACCTGCAGGCCGCCCTGGCCCACATTGCCCGGCCGGCCGCGGCGGCCCGCGCCGATGCCGGGCTGTCGGTCCGCCAGCGCCAGGTGCTGGCGGGCATCCGGCGGGGTCGCTCGAACGCGCAGATCGCCCGCGAGCTGGGCCTGAGCCCGTTTACGGTGAAGAACCACGTCCGGCAGCTCCTGCGCAAACTGAACGCGTCCACCCGGGCCGAGGCCGTCAGTCAGGCCGGTCCGGCGGGCTGAGCACGGGGGCTGCGCGGTCCCCG
>DAOLKI010000113.1:0-2763 GCA_035331665.1 Rhodocyclaceae bacterium | reverse complement strand
GCCCTCA
The DNA here is from genome assembly GCA_035331665.1 of Rhodocyclaceae bacterium. Taxonomy (GTDB): domain Bacteria; phylum Pseudomonadota; class Gammaproteobacteria; order Burkholderiales; family Rhodocyclaceae; genus JAEUNJ01. The sequence continues at coordinate 2,756 of DAOLKI010000113.1, read as the reverse complement.
GTTGGCCGCCACGTGGCCGTAGCAGGTCTTGAGCTTGTCGTAGTCGTAGAAGAAGCTGCCGGTGGCGACCCTGGCGCTGTCGCAATCGGCCTTGAACTCGGTCTCCTTCTCGTTGTAGAGCATCTTCACGAGGAGCTTGCCGCTGCTGTTGCGGTACACATCCCACTGCATATTGGCCGCCATGGGCGAGACGTATTCACCGCGCCAGACATTGTTGTCGTAGGTGTAGGTGCTGGCCTTGGGCACCTGTTGCAGCACCTTCTTCAGGCCCATGCGGGAGGCGAAAGGGATGGCGATCTCGGCGTGGGCGAAGCGCAGCTTGGCGGCGTGGGAGAGGTCGCCGCGGGCGATGGCGTCCACCTCGTTGAAGAAATCATCCACCAGGATCTGGGCCATGCGGTAGGTGATGTCGCCCTTCTCCGTCATGCCCGGCCCCTTGTCGTAGAAGTCCGACGCGTCGTTGAGGTAGGCGAAGTACTGGGCCTGGGCGACCGGCATGTAGGGGGTGAAATCCACGCCCGCCTCGCTGCGCAGGGCCGGCGCGATCACGTACAGTTCGTAGAGCAGCGAGCCGGCGGTGGCGAGGGAGTTGATGGGGGTCTTGCCGTCGCCGCTGAGGGTGCTGGTGAACTTCCCGTCGTCGCTGCTGTAGGTGAAGCTGCCGGTGTTGGCGAAGCTGTAGGTGCCGTTGTCGAGCTTGTCCACGAAGCTCTTGGCGAAGAGTTTTTCCAGCACCGCGCGGCCGGCGGCCTTGGCCGCGTCGGTGGCGAGCAGGCCGCTCTGCTTGGCCAGCAGGTCGGCGTCCGACGCCTTGTAGGTCTGGTAGGCCTGGCTGTCCTGGTAGGTGGTGTAAAGGGGGTCGCTCGTCTTGCTCACCAGGTCGGTGGCCTTCACCAGCTTGTGGAAGTACAGCAGGAAGCGGTTGGTGCCGTCCGCCTGGGCCACCGCCTTGCCGCTGTCCGGGTAGGGCGACGGGGCCGGCGGATAGCTCACCAGGGCGGCCAGGTTGGGCTGGCTGGCCTTGAGGGATTTGACGAAGAAGGCGCCGCTGTCTACCGCCCGGTCCACCCCTGAGGTGACCGTGACGATGCTGCGCGGCGCCGTGGCGGCAGTACTGCCCACCTGCGTCCAGTAGGCGGACTGGCGCTTGAGGAAGCGCACCGCGAGCTGGGTGTGTTCGTCGATGCCCACCTGGGTCTCGTTGCCATAGCCCGGCGTGCTGATGCCGTCCACGCCGTACCCCAGCAGGAAGTTGGCCTTCATGATCTTCAGCACGTCCGGCCCCAGGCGCGCACCCAGGTCGGTGAGGGCGCCGTCGTCCTGGGCCTTCTTCCACATGTTGTAGATGGCCAGGTCGTACTTGAGGCTGGACAGGCCGCGGGAGCCGTGGCGGGCCAGCAGTTGGGAATACACCGGCGTATAGCCGGCCGGCGCCGCCTCGTAGGTGGAGAGGTCCTGCTGCGGCCGGTAGGGCGCCTTGGTCTGGTAGTAGCGATCCACCGCGGACGCGGTGGCCAGGGCCTCCTTCACATCGGTGGCGCCCGCCGCCAGGGCGCTGGCGATGCGCGCGAGGCCGTCGTCCGAGGCGTTCTTGAGGGCGGCCCGGGTGACCGTATCGGTCTCGGTGTTGAAGTCGGTGAGCAGCTTGTCCCCCGCCACGCCCACCGCGAGGGCCACCTTCTTCACCGCATCCCCGTAGCTGAGGCCATTGCGTTCCATCTCCGCCACCACCGAGGTGGAATGCAGGCTCAGCACCCCCGGCGCCTCCTTGGGCGCGCGCAGCACGATGCGCGAAACCACCGTCGTGCGGCTGCCCGTGGCCGGGTCGTAGCGCTTGGCGTCGGTGCCGATTTCCGCCACCACCGGGCTGCCGCTCCCGCTGAGGGTGTAGCCGCCGTTGGCGTCCGAGGTGGTGGCTGCCTCGCTGCTGTCGCACACGCCGTTGACGTTGCTGTCCAGGCATACCTTGGCGCCCTGGAAGTAGCTGCCCACCACCACCCCGCGGGTGGTGACCGGCGCATCGTCGCTGCCGCCACAGGCGCTCAGCAGGGCCGCGCCCAAGGCCGCGCAGACCCGCGGCAGCAGGCGGGGCAGGGGTCGAAGATGGAAATCCGTGTGCATGATGGCGTCTCCCTCTGTGAATTCCGCGCCGAGAGACGCTACGCGCCGGGTGTGTCAGCGTGGAGACGGGGAGATTGCAGCGCGCCGGGGCCGCGGGCAACGGCGGCCGGCTGGGGCGGCGCCGGGCCTCGCCGCCCCGAAAATACCCCGGACCCATTTTGTTGCCTAAAAATGAGGCAATTAAATGGGTCCGGACCCTTTTTTAATGGGATTTCCGGATTTTGTCGCCTCAAAATGAGGCAGAAAAATCCGGCCGGGCCATTTAAAAATCCGATTTTTGGATCTTTAAATGGAAAAATCGGATTTAAAGATCCGCCGCGCCCATTTAAAAATGGTCGCCGACCATTTTTAAATGGGGTGGACGGATTTTTAAATGGTCGGCGGGGATTTTCCGGGGGGCGGCTGCGATCAGGCGGCCGGGGGACTCATTCTGCCCACCGCCGGCGCCGGGGCGCCAGGGCCGCGCGAGGGCACGCCGGTCGCGCAGCCGGTGGGTTCAAGCCGTCCGTCGACGGGCGATCCGCAACAGGGCCAGACCGCCGAGGCCGAGGGCCAGGGTGCCCGGCGCCGGTACGGCCGAAGCGGCATCGATCCGCACGTTGGAGAGGACGAGGGTGGAGGTGCCCACATAGTCG
>DAOLKI010000112.1:0-7500 GCA_035331665.1 Rhodocyclaceae bacterium | reverse complement strand
GGACCACGGCCCCGCAGGCCATGGCGTCCACCAGCGACCAGGAGGCGATGAAGGGCTCCGTGAGATAGATGTGCAGGTCGCTGATCGAGAGAATCCGGGCCAGCTTGTCCTCCGGCACGAACCCGGTGAAGACGTATTTCGAGAGGTCGTAGCGTCCCGACGCGAGGATGTCCTCGCGCACCGTCTTCTCCTTGATGAACTGCAGGTCCGGCCCGTAATGCACCGAATCCCCGCCGACCACCAGGAACACGACGTCGGGATAGGCCTCGGCGATGCGCCGGCTGGCTTCCATGAAGATGTCGAAACCCCGCATCATCTCGAAGCCGCGGGCGACGTAGGTCACGATGCGCGTCCCCGGCGGTGCCACCGGCTTCCCGTCGAGCAGCCGTTCCGGGTTGGCGCGCCGGTGGTAGATGTCCGTGTCGATGCCGTCGAACACGACCTCGATCTTCGAACGCAGTTCCGGCGGGAAGAAGTCGCGCTGGTAGCGCGTCGGCGTCCACGCCCGGTCGCAATTGACCAGGTCCGAGAGGATCATGGCGTTGCGGGTCTTGATGCGCAGCAGGGTCAGTTCCTCGACGGGCAGTTCCGGCCGGTAGCCCACGTCCTGGCCGACAGGGGCATAGAAGTACTCGAGGAAGTTGATGATCGGCGCATCGTAGAGATAGGGCAGGAACAGGGAGGATCCGAACCCGGTATGGGCGACGACCAGGTCCGGCCGGAGGTCCGTGCGCCGTTTCAGGGTCTCGTACACGCCGTGCGCCTCCCACACCGCATTCTCGAAATTGCGGGTGCAGAAATGGTTCGCCTTCGTCGCGCCTCCCTTGGAGGAATAGAGCACCCTCTCCACGCCGGGCAGGGTTCCCTCGGGCCTGGCCGTGACGAAGGTGCATTGCCAGCCGTGATCGCGTACCAGGCGCGGCGCGAGGTAGCGGAACTGGGCCGGGAAATTCTGGTGGACGAACAGTACGTGCATGCGGTGGTCCTGGTCTCCGGAGCGGGCGCGCCGGGCGGGGAATCGATTCAGTGGCGGCCGGCGTTCCGGTCCCCTGCGCCGAGGAAACGGGCGAGCGCCTCCCGCCAATGCGGCATGGGAGGCAGGCCGGCCCGGCGGCGGACGCCCGCGTCCAGCACCGTATACCCCGGCCGCCGCGCGGCGCCCGGCCACCCGGAGGATGCGATGGCCTGGATCGGAACGTCGACGCCGGCGATCTCCACGATCGCCGTGGCGAATTCGTGCCAGCTGCATTGCCCCGCATTGGTGAGATGCGCCGTGCCGCGGATGCCGGCGTCGAGCAGATCCAGGATGCCGGCCGCGATGTCCGCGGCGGACGAGGGCGTGCAGCGCTGGTCGCCCACCACGCGCAGGGCTTCGCCGGCGCGCGCCCGCGCGAGGATGCGTTCGACGAAGCTGGTCTTGCGGACGGTGCCGTCCGGGCGGCCGTAGAGACCGCAGGTGCGGACGATCAGGAAATCCCCGCCGCGGGCGGCGACCAGGTGTTCGCCGGCGAGCTTGCTGGCTCCATAGCTGTTGACGGGGCCGGTGAGATCCTCTTCGCGGTAGGGGGCGGCGCGGTTGCCATCCAGGCCGAAGACCATGTCCGTGCTCACGTGGACCAGGGGCACGCCGAGTTCCCGGCAGGCGCGCGCCAGGCATCCCGGCGCGATGGCATTCACCCGGAAGGCGACCTCCGGTTCCTGCTCGGCCAGGTCCACCTGGTTGTAGGCGGCACAGTTGAGCACCAGGTCCGGCGCGAGCCCGGCCAACGTCCGGGCAATGCGTGCGTCATCGACGATATCCGCCTGGCCGCGGTCCAGCGGCACGGCATCGGGCAGCAGCCGGCGGAATTCGGTGCCGAGCTGTCCTCCGGCGCCGAGAATGACGGGCTTGCGCAAGCGTGCCGCGCCGGTCACGGACCGATCTCGCGCAGGTCGGGGGTCAGCAGATGGCCGCCGCCCGCGCGGTAGGCCGCCTCGCGACCGAAGATCTCCCGGGCGTGGTTCCAGGCCAGCACGAGTACCGCGTCCGGTCGTTGCGCCGCCACTTCGGCGGGGGCCAGGATGGGCTGGCGGGTGCCGGGCACGTGCAGGCCCTGCTTCGCCGGAGTGGAGTCCACGACCACGGGCAGGAGATCGGTGCCGATGGCGAAGTGATTGAGCAGGACGGTGCCCTTGGCCGGCGCGCCATATCCCCAGATGCGCCGGCCATGGGCCTTCTGTCCGGCGAGCCAGGCGCGCAGCCGTTCTCCCATTTCGGCGGTACGGGCGGCGAGGGCCCGGAATGGCGCCGGCGTGGCCATGCCCGCGCGCTCCTCGGCGTCGATCCAGGCGGAGACGGCATCGGAACAGCCCTCGCCGCGCACGACCACGCCGCGGATCGTGCCGCCATGGACGGGAAACATCTCGAGTTCGTCCAGGCGCAGGCCGTGGCGGGAGAACAGGGCCACCAGCGGGCGCACCGCGAAGTATGACAAGTGCTCGTGATACACGGTGTCGAATTCCACGTTCTCGAGCAGCTTGCCCAGGTAGGGCACTTCGAACACGAAGGCCCCCTCGGGCGCGAGCAGGGCATCGATCCCGCGGCAGACCTGGTCCAGATCGTCTATGTGGCCGAGGACGTTGCACCCCACGATCAGGCTGGCCGGGCCCGCCACGCGGCGGATCTCGCGGGCCAGCGGTTCGGTGAAGAATTCCGCCACCGTCGGCACGCCGCGTGCCGCGGCCATGACCGACACGTTGCGGGCCGGGTCGACCCCGAGGACCCGCACGTCGCGCCGCTGGATCGAGGAAAGCGCCGTCCCGTCGTTGGAGCCCACCTCGACGACGAGGCCGCCCGGTGGCACGCGGCGCCGCGCATGGTCGTTCATGAGGGCCGCGAAATGGGCGCTCATGGCCATCGACATGGACGTGAAGAACGAGTACGCGCGAAACAGCAGTTCCGGCGGCACCACGTGCCGCAGCTGGACCATGCCGCAGTGCTCGCAGAGCATCAGATCCAGGGGGAACCGGGGCTCCGGGGCGGACAGCTGGGCGGGATTCAGGAAGGCGTTCGCCGGGGGCATCACGCCGAGGGACAGGACATCGGAAAGGCCCCCGGCGCCGCAGGCGCGGCAGGTGGTGCGTGCCCAGGTGGCGGCATCCCGGTCCAGGGTGGATTCGGCGAGGGCGGCATAATCGCGCCGGATCCAGTCGGCGAGGAGCTTGTCCGGCGGGGCGGCGGGTTTGTTGTCGGGCACGGTCGGCGGGGTCCGCAAGGGGGCGAAGGTCCCGAAGGATAGCCGATTCGGATTCCGGCCACCCGTGCGCCCGGCCCCCCCGGGCGGCCGCCGGTCGCGGCTCTGACGCCCGCCGCCGGGTCCGTGGCGTCCCGGGCGCGATCGGCTTGGCATCGTCGCCGGCCGTCGGCACCGGCGCGTCGGTGCCCCGCGGCTTGCCCCACCGGGGTCCTCCGGTTAGCATCCGGCTTCCTCCCCGACGCACACGCGACGATGATTCCCACCAGCGCCCAAGCCATCCGCACCCGCAATCTGGGCCTCGCGCTGGCCGTGGGAGCCTTCCTGCTTTCCTTCTTCCACCGCGTCGCCCCGGCCGCCATCGCCGGCGACCTGCAGGCCGCCTTTTCGATCGGCGGCGCCCAGCTGGGCAGCCTGGCCGCCACCTATTTCTACGTATATACGTTGATGCAGGTGCCCACCGGGGTTCTCGCCGACACCCTGGGCCCGCGGCGCATCCTGTTCTGGGGGGGGCTCCTGGCCGGTTGCGGCAGCCTGTTGTTCGCGCTGGCGCCCACCTTCCTGCTCGCCTTCACGGGCCGGACGCTCGTCGGCCTCGGCGTTTCGGTCGTCTTCATCGCGATGCTGAAACTCATCGCGGTCGGTTTCGAGGAACGGCGTTTTGCCACGCTGACGGGAGTGTCGATGATGGTCGGCAACCTCGGGTCCATCCTCGCCGGGGCGCCGCTCGCGTGGGCGAGCCAGGCCGCCTCGTGGCGGCATGTCTTCGTGGTGGTCGGCATCGTGTCCATCCTGATCGGCTTCCTTTGCCGGCAACTGGTGAACGAACTGCCCGCCGGCAAGGTGGATCGGACGGCCTGGCTGCGCGGGCTCGGACAGGTGCTGGGGAACCGGTCCACCTGGCCGGGATTCTTCGCCAACGTGGGTCTCTCGGGCGCCTTCTTCTCCTTCGCGGGCCTGTGGGCCGTTCCCTACCTCACCCAGATCCACGCCATGACCCGCGCGACGGCCTCCAACCATGTAAGCCTTTACTTCCTCGGTTTCGCCATCGGCAGCGCCGTGTGGGGCAAGACCTCGGACCGCATCGGGCGGCGCAAGCCGCTGGTCGTCGGCGTCTCCGCGGTCCACGTGGCCGGGTGGGGGGTCTGGCTCTCCGGGGTTTCCCTGCCCCCCGGGGGCACCTATCTGCTCTGCGCGTGCATGGGGCTGGCCACCGCGGGGCTCACGCTCACCTGGGCGTGCGCCAAGGAGGTCAATCCTCCCGCCCTCTCCGGCATGGCCACGAGTGTCGTGAACGTGGGGGTCTTCCTCGGGCCGGCAATCATGCAACCCCTGGTGGGCTGGGCCATGGAGCGGACCTGGGACGGCACGATGCGGGAGGGCATACGCATCTATTCGGCGGCCGATTTCCACACCGGCTTCCTGCTCATGGCGGGATCGGCCTTGCTCGGCTGGTGCTGCAGCCTGCTGATCCGGGAGACCCGCTGCCGCAACATCTGGGAGGAGGTCAGGCGGCGATGAAGGCATGGATCCTCTTCGGCCATGGCGCCCGCAATCCGGAATGGGCCGAACCCTTCCACCGCATCCGCGAGGCCATGCTGGCGCGGGAACCCGGGCTTGCCGTGGAACTGGGATTCCTCGAACTGATGCGGCCGACCCTGGACGAATCCATCGACTGCCTGGTCGGGCGCGGGGCCACGCGGATCACCATCGTCCCCGTCTTCATGGCCCCCGGGCGCCACGTGCAGAAGGACCTGCCGCAACTGGCCGCCAATGCCATGGACAGGCATCCCGGGCTGGAAATCGGGATCTCCCCCTGCGTCGGCGAGGCTTCGACCGTCATCGGGGCCATGGCGGCTTTCGCGCTCACGGCCTGAAGCCCTCCGGGCCCGCCCGAGCGAAGGACTTGAAAACGGCAGGTATATAAGCATATACTTATACACTTTCAGAAACGACACGACCCATGACCGGATCGACAGACCCGCGCCGACCGCCGATGAATAGACTGCCCCTGTTGGCCTTCCTGGCCTTCCTGCCCGTTGCCGACGCGCTTGCCGCCGACGCCGGCGCCCCGATCGCAGTGGCGCGGAAAGAGGTGGAACTGACCTATGCCGCCGAAGCGACCCTGGAGGCGGTGCGCCAGGCCACCGTGGCGGCGCAGGTGCCCGGCCGCGTTCTCGACGTGAAGGCGGAGGCGGGCCAGACCGTGCGCCAGGGGCAGGTACTGATGCGCATCGACGCCCGGGAAGCGGCCGAAAACCTGGCGGCCGCCAAGGCCAACCTGGCCCAGGCCGAGGCCAGTTTCAACCGGACCCGGGACCTTCACGCGAAGAAGTTCGTCAGTGCGGCGGCCCTCGACAAGGCCGACGCGGACCTCAAGGCGGCACGGGCCGCCGCCGCCGCCAGCGGCGCGAGCCTTTCCTACGCGACGGTCGGCGCGCCCATCGGCGGCATCGTCGCCCAGCGCCATGTGGAAATGGGCGAGATGGCCGCCCTGGGCAAGCCCCTGGTGACGATCTTCGACCCGAAAGGCCTGCGTGCCATCGCCAGCATTCCGCAATACAAGCTGGCCGAGTTGCGCGGCACGCCGAAGGCGCGCCTCGAATTCCCGGAACTCGGGTTATGGGTCGATGCCGCCCGGGTGGAAGTCCTGCCGACGGTGGATGCCCGCACCCACACCGGCACGGCCCGGGTCTATCTCCCCGAGGACGTGAAGCAGGTGGCGCCCGGCATGTTCGTCCGCGTTCACTTCGTCACCGGCCGCGGTCAGAAGCTCACCGTTCCGCCGCAGGCCGTCGTGCGCCGCGGCGAGGTGGCGGCCGTCTATGTGCTGGACGAAAAGGGGCAGCCCCGCATGCGTCAGGTCCGTCTCGGCGAGACCGTCGCGGGCGGCGAGATCGAGGTTCTGGCCGGCCTGTCGGACGGCGACAGGCTTGCCCCGGATCCCGTCGCCGCGGGAATTTCGCTGAAGGCCGCCGCCAAATAAAGGCGCGTGATTCGGGCATCCGATTTCCCGATTCCCCCGAAAATCCCCATCCACCATAATCGTCCGGTTATCCAACACCCGACACAGGAGGAGTTTTCATGGCCCACATCGTGATTCTCGGCGCCGGCATCGGTGGCATGCCCATGGCCTACGAGATGCGTGACCTGGCGCGCCCGGAGGACAAGGTCACCGTCGTCTCCAACAACCCGAAGTTCCATTTCGTGCCGTCCAATCCCTGGGTGGCGGTCGATTGGCGCAAGCGCGGCGACATCGAGATCGACGTCGAACCGGTGCTGCTGAAACGCAAGATCGGCTTCATTCCTGTCGGCGCCAAGCGCGTCCATCCCGAGAGGAACCAGATCGAGCTGGAGGACGGCCAGGTCATCGACTACGACTTCCTGGTCATCGCCACCGGACCCAAGCTGGCGTTCGAGGAGGTCGAGGGCCTCGGACCCAAGGCCCACACGAACTCGATCTGCCACGTCGATCACGCCGTCGAGGCGGAGAGGAAATGGCAGGATTTCGTGAAGGACCCGGGGCAGGTGGTCGTCGGGGCGGTGCAGGGCGCCTCCTGTTACGGCCCGGCCTACGAGTTCGCCTTCATCATGGATACGGACCTCCGGAAGCGCCGCATCCGCAACAAGGTGCCGATCACCTTCGTCACCGCGGAACCCTACATCGGCCACCTGGGCCTGGGCGGCGTCGGCGACTCCAAGGGCCTGCTGGAAGCGGCCCTGCGCGAACGCCATATCCGCTGGATCTGCAATGCCAAGGTGACCAAGGTCGAGGCCGGCAAGATGCACGTGACCGAGCATGACGAGGCCGGCCAGCCGAAGAAGGAGCACGTGCTGGACTTCAAGTATTCGATGATGCTTCCCGCCTTCAAGGGGATCGACGCCGTGTTCGGCATCGAGGGCCTGACCAATCCGCGCGGCTTCATCCTGATCGATGAGTACCAGCGCAATCCCAAGTACAAGAACATCTACTCGGTCGGCGTCTGCGTCGCCATTCCGCCCGTCGAGGCGACGCCGGTGCCCACCGGCGCCCCGAAGACCGGGTACATGATCGAGTCCATGGTCAACGCGGCGGCGCACAACATCCGCGAGGCCCTGGTCGGCCTGGAGCCCTCGCACAAGGCGACCTGGAATGCCGTCTGCCTGGCCGACTTCGGCGACACCGGCGTCGCCTTCGTGGCTTTGCCGCAGATCCCGCCGCGCAACGTCAATTGGTTCTCCGAGGGCAAGTGGGTGCACCTGGCCAAGATCGCCTTCGAGAAGTACT
>DAOLKI010000111.1:0-7513 GCA_035331665.1 Rhodocyclaceae bacterium | reverse complement strand
GCGTTCCGGTGGTGGTGGCCCCTGCCTGGTCGGTGGATGACATGGCCGCGGCGGCGCGCCGGGTGCGTCGCGGGGGCCCGACTATAATCGGCGTTCTCCTACGACGGCCGTCGCCATGCGCTACCAAGACCTGCGGGAATTCCTAACTCAACTGGAAAGGCTGGGCGAGTTGAAGCGGGTCTCGGCCGAGGTCGATCCGCACCTGGAGATGACCGAAATCTGCGACCGGGTGCTGCGTGCGGGCGGTCCCGCCGTCCTGTTCGAGCATCCGAAGGGCAGCGCCATCCCGGTCCTCGCCAACCTGTTCGGCACGCCGCGCCGCGTGGCCCTGGGCATGGGCGAGGAAGGGGACTGGAAGACGGCCCTGCGCGAGATCGGGCGACTGCTCGCCTTCCTCAAGGAGCCGGAGCCGCCGAAGGGTCTGAAGGACGCCTGGGAGAAATGGCCGGTCCTCAAGCAGGTGCTCCACATGGCGCCGAAGCAGGTCTCCACGGCGCCCTGCCAGGAAGTGGTGTGGGAAGGCGTCGACGTGGATCTGGCGCGGCTTCCCGTTCAGACCTGCTGGCCGGGCGACGTGGCGCCGCTGGTGACCTGGGGCCTCGTGGTGACGCGCGGGCCCCGCAAGGCACGCCAGAACCTGGGCATCTACCGCCAGCAGGTGCTCGGCCCCGACCGGCTGGTCATGCGCTGGCTGGCCCACCGGGGCGGCGCCCTGGATTTCCGGGACCATTGCGAAGACTCGCCCGGGGTGCCGTTTCCCGTGGCCGTCGTCATCGGCGCCGATCCCGCGACCATCCTGGGTGCCGTGACCCCCGTGCCCGATACCCTTTCCGAATACCAGTTCGCGGGTCTGCTGCGTGGTGCCCGCACCGAGCTGGTCAAGTGCCTGGGTTCGGACCTGCAGGTGCCGGCCTCCGCAGAGATCGTCCTGGAAGGCGTGATACGGCCCGGCGACACGGCCCCCGAGGGGCCGTACGGCGACCATACCGGCTACTACAACGAGGTCGCCGAGTTCCCGGTGTTCACGGTGGAGCGCATGACCTTGCGGCGGGAACCGGTCTACCACTCGACCTATACGGGCAAGCCCCCCGACGAACCCGCCATGCTGGGCGTGGCCCTGAACGAGGTCTTCGTGCCGCTGCTGCAGAAGCAGTTCCCCGAAATCGCGGACTTCTACCTGCCGCCGGAGGGCTGCTCCTACCGGCTGGCGGTGGTGAGCCTGAAGAAGCAGTACCCGGGCCATGCCAAGCGGATCATGTTCGGCATCTGGTCCTTCCTGCGCCAGTTCATGTACACCAAGTTCATCATCGTCACCGACGACGACGTGGACGTGCGCGACTGGAAGGAGGTGGTCTGGGCGCTCACCACGCGCGTGGATGCCGCCCGCGACACGCTGATCGCGGAGAACACGCCGATCGACTATCTGGACTTCGCGTCCCCGGTCGCCGGTCTGGGCAGCAAGATGGGCATCGACGCGACCCACAAATGGCCGGGGGAGACGAACCGGGAATGGGGCCGCCCCATCGCGATGGACACGGACGTCAAGCGGCGGGTCGACGAACTCTGGAACAGCCTGGGACTTTGACCGGAGAGGGCGAAGACATGAACGACATCGAAGTGATACGGCCGGGCGAGGACGACGAAGGCCCCCGGGCCTGGTGCCACGTGATGTATGCATTGCACACCTTTTCCGCCGTCACGGGGCTGGTCTCCTCGGCCTTCATCATCGCGGCGTTCGTGACCGGCTGGCCGTCGATCATCGCCGTGATCATCAACTACGTGACCCGCGCCCGGGTGCGCGGAACCTGGCTGGAGAGCCACTGGGCGTGGCAGTTGCGGACCTTCTGGTATTCCTTCCTTTGGATCTTCGTCTGCTGGGCCCTGGCCCTCACCATCGTCGGTATTCCGTTCGCGATTGCCCTCGCCTTCATGGCAGGGGTTTGGGTCCTCTACCGCATGGTGCGCGGCTGGATGACACTGGCGGACCGGAAGGCCGTACCGCTGCCGGGCCGGACTTGATCCTGCCGACCCTCGCCGAAGGACGGCTCGTCCGGAGGCGCAACCGCTTCGTCGCGGAGGTGGCGTTCGACGGCGAAGTCGTCGAGGCGCACTGCCCGAATACCGGCTCCATGCTCGGTTGCCGGGAGCCCGGCAGCCGGGTCTGGCTCTCGCCGGCCGCCAATCCCGCCCGCAAGCTCGCATGGACGTGGGAAATCGTCGAGGCGGACGGGACCCTGGTCGGCATCAACACCGGCCGCAGCAACCACCTGGTCCGCGAGGCGATCGAAGCGGGCCGCGTCCCGCCCTTGGCCGGTTACCAACGCATCCGGCCGGAGGTGCGCTACGGCGAGGGGAGCCGCATCGACCTGCTGCTCGAGGCCGGCGGACGTCCGCCCTGCTGGGTCGAGGTGAAGAACGTCACCGCCGCAGTGGCCGACGGCATCGGCCATTTCCCGGATGCGGTCACCGAACGGGGCGCGAAACATCTGCGCGAGATGTCCGTCCGGGTGGCTGCCGGCGACCGCGCGATGCTGGTGTTCTGCGTGCAGCGGTCGGACGTGGCGGAGGTGCGTCCCGCCGACCATATCGATCCGGCCTACGGGCGCGCCCTGCGCACGGCGCTGGCGTCGGGGGTGGAAGCCATCGCCTTGGGCGCCGAGGTTTCCCCCGCCGCCATCTCGCTCGTCCGGCAGTTGCCGGTGGTCGCGCCCTGAGCGCTCCCCGCGCGCCCGTGGGGCGCCGGGGCACACACCGCGTCGGCGCGAAAGACGGATAGGTAGCGCCACCAGATCCAGGCGAGGCAGGGTGCCAGGGCCAGGGCGCCCCAGTGCCAAATACCGGGCCGCGCCTCGCCGCGCCACCATTCCTGCAATGCCCGCGCCGTTTCGACCAGCAGGACCAGATAGCCGAAACCGCCGGCGAGCCAGGCCAGGCGGGTCAGGATCCGCGTTCGTATACCCATTGCAGCAGCGCGTCCTGGGCCGGTTGTGCGGCGGCGGCATTCGGATGGTTGACCAGGAAGACGACGATCTGCCGTTTCCCGGACCGGTCCAGCACATAGCCGGCCATGGTCTTGACGCCTTCCAGGGTGCCGGTCTTGATGTGGGCATGGCCGGCGACCGCATTGGTCTTCAGACGGCGTTGCATGGTGCCGTCCACCGCCGTCAGCGGCAGGGAGGAGACGAATTCCGGCATGACCGGGCTCTTCCAGGCCGCCGCCAGCAGGCGGACGAGGCTGTCCGCCGAAATGCGTTCCCGGCGCGACAGGCCCGAGCCGTTTTCCATCACGAGTTCGGGCATGCGCAGGTTCTTCGCCTCCAGCCAGGCCCTGATGGCCCCTTCCGCCCGGTCGGCGTTCGCCTGCGTGCTGCCGCCGTTCATGCCCAGCGTGAGGTAGAGCTGCCTGGCCATCACGTTGTTGCTGAACTTGTTGATGTCCCGCACCACGTCGGCGAGCGGCGGCGATTCCTGGATCGCCCACAGGCGGGCGTCGGCAGGCGCCGCGCCGTCCCGCACGCTTCCGGACAGCGTGCCGCCCAGACTCGTCCAGATGTCGGAAAACACGCCGAGGACGTACTGGGGCAGGGGTAGCAGCCCCAGGTTCCAGGTCTTCTCGCCGCAACTCGCCGGATAGGTGCCGGTGAGCACGAGGCGGTAACGGGGGGAGCCGAGGTCGCCGTGCTGGGTCACGTCCGCGCGCAGGGCCTCCCGCCAATCGCCGCACTCGCCGGGGCCGGCCTTGAGGAGACTGAGGATCTCCAGGTTGGCCGGCGTCGGCTCGGCCACCACCGGCACCGTCTTCCGGTCCGGATCCGGCACCAGCGTGAGGCGGAGGGCCTTGAAGTTCACCAGCAGGGCATCGGGTCCGACGTTGTACGGCCGCAGCGGCTTGTCGTCGAAGCGGCCGGGGTCGTGGTTCGCCGTCTCGAACGCCGCCCGATCCAGAACCAGGTCGCCGCGGATCTCGCGCACGCCGCGGGCCCTGACCTGGCGCAGGAGGCGCCAGAACTGTTCCACCGTGAGCTTGGGATCGCCGCTGCCCTTCACGTACAGGTCGCCGGCCAGCACCCCGTCCGCCGGCGGCGCGGCCACCCGGACCTCCGTCCTCCATGCGTGGGCCGGGCCGAGGATTTCCAGAGCGGCATAGGTGGTGACCAGTTTCATCACCGATGCCGGATTCATGACCTGGCGATCGTTCAGGTTGACGCGCGGGAACACCGCATCCACGTCCTGCACGACGACGGCCACCGCCGCATGCGGTATGCCGGCCGCCTTGAGGGCGCGGGCGACCGGGATCGGCAACCGTTCCTCGTACTGGGCGGCCGCCAGGGTGGGAACGGACAACCAGAGGGCGGCGAGGGCGACCCGGACGTGCGCGGGGAGGAATTGCATGGACCGATTCTACCGAACGGACCCTGACCGCCTTCGCGGACCGGGTCTTTGACATAGAATCGGCAAAAAAGCGCAGGATCACCCGTGGAGGAGCGGATGGAAGCCGAGAAGGTCTGGGAACCGTCGCCGGCGTTCGTGCGATCGGCGCGCATCACGGCCTTCGCCGACTGGCTGGCGCGTGAGCGCGGCCTGCGTTTTGCCGACTATGGCGCGATGTGGCGGTGGTCGGTGGAGGACCTGGAAGGCTTCTGGGGCGCCCTCTGGGATTGGTTCGACATACGATCGGCATCGCCCCGGGAGCGCGTCCTCGTCGACCGGCGCATGCCCGGCGCGCGCTGGTTCCCCGGCACAACGCTCAATTATGTGGATCAGGTGTTCCGCCACGTGACGGCGGACCGGCCGGCCATCGTGTTTCGCAACGAGTCCGGCCAGGCCCGCGACATCGACTGGGAGGAACTGCGCCGCGAGACGGGCGCCCTGGCCGCCAGCCTCGAGGCTTGGGGTATCGGCGACGGCGACCGGGTCGCGGCCTACCTGCCCAACATTCCCGAAGCGGCCACCGCTTTCCTGGCCACGGCCGCGATCGGCGCAATCTGGTCCGCGTGTTCTCCGGACATGGGCCCGGTGGCCGTCCTCGACCGCTTCCGTCAGATCGCTCCCCGGGTGCTCGTGGCCGTGGACGGCTATCGATGGGGCGGAAAGGACTACGACCGGCGCGCGGTCGTGGCGCGGCTGCTCGAGGAACTGCCGTCCGTGGAGCGGGTGGTCCTCGTGCCGTACCTGGATCCCGGGGTGGATCCGGCGGCTTTCCGCAACGGTCTCGCCTGGGCCGAGGCCACGGCGGGTTCCGTGTCCCTTGCCGCGCGGCCCGTTCCCTTCGATCATCCCCTGTGGATCGTCTATTCCTCCGGCACGACGGGCCTGCCCAAACCCATCGTCCACGGCCATGGCGGAATCGTCCTGGAACAGTTGAAGATGGGCGCCCTGCACAACGACCTGGGACCCGGCGACCGGTTCCACTGGTATTCGAGCACGGGGTGGATCATGTGGAACTGCCAGGTCAGCGGACTGCTCGCCGGCGCGACCATCTGCCTTTACGACGGCAACCCCGGGTGGCCCGACTACGGTGCCCTCTGGCGCTTCGTCGGCGCGAACCGCGTCAGCTTCTTCGGTGCCGGAGCGGCCTTCTACATGGCCTGCGAGAAGGCGGGCGTGCAACCGAACCGGGAGGCCGACCTCTCGGCCCTGCGCGCCCTGGGATCCACCGGCTCGCCGTTGCCCCCGGAAGGCTACCGGTGGATCTACGGCCACGTGCGGCCCGACATCTGGCTGACGCCCATATCCGGCGGTACGGACTTCGCCGGCGCCTTCGTCGGGGGGCTGCCCACCCTGCCCGTCTACCTCGGCGAAATGCAGTGCCGCTGCCTGGGCGCGAAAGTCGAGGCGTGGGACGACGCGGGACGACCGATGGAGGATCAGGTCGGAGAACTGGTGTGCGCCGCGCCGATGCCGTCGATGCCGCTCCGCTTCTGGAACGACGAGGGCGACCGGCGTTACCGCGAGAGCTATTTCGAGACCTATCCCGGGTATTGGCGGCACGGCGACTGGATACGGATCACGCCGCGCGGCGGCGCGATCATCTACGGCCGCTCGGACGCGACGATCAACAGGCATGGCATCCGCATGGGCACGAGCGAACTCTACCGGGCCGTGGACAGCCTGCCCGAGGTTCTCGACAGCCTTGCCGTGGACCTGGAATTCCTTGGCCGGGAGTCGCGCCTGCTGCTCTTCGTGGTGCTGCGGCCCGGCATCGCGCTTTCCGATGAACTGCTGCGGCGCATCCGCGCCGGCATAAGGACGGCCCTGTCGGCCCGCCACGTACCCGACGACATACTCGAAGTGCCCGAGGTGCCGCGCACGCTGTCGGGCAAGAAGATGGAACTGCCGATCAAGAAGCTGCTGCTCGGCCTTCCCATGGAGAAGGTGGCCAGCCGCGACGCGATGGCCAATCCGGGAAGCCTCGACTGGTTCATCGATTTCGCGTCACACCAGGCGGCGCATGCCGAGGAGGTCGCGTCATGAAATCCCTGCCGGAGGAAGCCAGGAACTTCGCGATCCACCTGATGCAGCACCTCGTGGTGCCCACCTTCGTGCTCGACGCCGAATGCCGCGTCGTGGTGTGGAACCGGGCCTGCGAGCGGCTGACCGGGGTGCCCGCGCCGGAGGTCCTCGGCACCCGCGAACACTGGCGGGCGTTCTACGACGAACCCAGGCCCTGTCTCGCGGATCTGGTGGTCCAGAAACGCATGGAGGAACTCGAGGGCCTCTATGTCTGCCACCAGGAGCCGGGGTCGCCCATCCGCGGCTACCGGGCCGAGAACTGGTGCGTGATGCCGCGCCTCGGGTCGGAACTGTACCTGGCCATCGACGCTGGCCCCATCTACGATCCGCACGGCCGCCTCATGGCCGTGGTGGAGACCCTGCGCGACATGACCGAACATCAGCGGGCACGGGAGGCCCTTGCGCGTTCTCCCGCGTTGGACGCGAACACCGGCGTGGCGAACCGGCCCGCGTTCGACGCCAAACTGAGCAACGAGTGGCGCCGGGAGCGGCGGGACTCCCTGCCGCTTTCGCTCCTCCTCGTCGAAATGAAGGGGGCCAACGGCGCACACGGCGACGCGACCGCGGGCGATCCGCTGCGCCTGATGGCGGAAGCGACAACCCGTCTGGTGTATCGGCCCGGCGATCAGGTTGCCCATTTTGCGTCGTCGTCCCTGGCCGTCGTGCTGCCGGAAACCGACCTGGAGGGCGCCGAGACCGTGGCGCAACGCATCCTCGACGGAATGGATAACGCCGTCCAGGCCGGCGGTGAGGCAATCGAGCCCGCGGTCCGCATCGGCGTGGCGACCGCCGTGCCGACGGCCCGCCAGCAGCCCGACACCCTGGTCCTGGCCGCCGAATCGGCCCTCAGCCGGGCACGTACCGAAAGTGGGCGACCGATGGTCACGGTCCTCGCCGCCGGCACCCAGGGCCGGAAGTCCTTCCGCTCTTGAAATTCCCCGGCTAGCGCCCTATTATTAGCACTCGCTGGCGGTGAGTGCTAACAAGAACCCCGCCCGAA
>DAOLKI010000110.1:0-7513 GCA_035331665.1 Rhodocyclaceae bacterium | reverse complement strand
ACGCCGACCAACATGCCGACGATGCCCCAGATTACGGTCATCACGGCGAACTGGCGCACGACTTTGTAGTTGTAAGTCGCTTGCGATTGCATGATGGAATCACCTCTTTTGGAAAAAAAACCACGCTCCCTCACGGGCCATGGCGCGCCCGTGTACGTCGCCGCGCAGGATACAAGAAGGGAGTACCCCGATTTTGATCCACATCAAGATTGCTGCGATGCGGAATGTTGTATGGGGCCATAACTTTCGTTATTGGGGTTGCAAAAAAAAGGGTGCGCTCACGCGCACCCCCAACCCCAACAGAGAGACTTACCGATGCTGAAGTCCCCTCAGACTTCAAGCATGAAACCGTGATTGCAGTATGGCGAAACGGCGCCTCCCAGCCTTGATCTGGATCAAAGCCAAGAATGCTTGATAATTCGTCTCATTTCCGCGTGGTTGGCCCGGGATCGGCAGATGCTGGCCGATCCGCGCTATCCGGCTTGTTCGGACCGTCGTCGTCCATCAATATGCGATAGGCGGGTCCTTCCAGATCTTCGAACTGCCCGTGTCGCAATGACCACCAGAACAGGGCGGCAATTGCGAATACCAGGACCACCGACATCGGAATCAAGAGATACAAGATGTCCATTCATCTGCTCCGGAACGACCCTGATTGCAGGCGGAGGGCATTCAGGACCACCAACAGGGAACTTGCTGACATCCCGATGCCCGCCAGCCATGGCGTCACCCATCCGGCCATCGCCAGAGGTATCGCCAACGTATTGTAGGCAAAGGCCCACGCCAGGTTCTGGCGCACGACCGCGTGGGTCCGCGCAGCGATGTCCACACCGCGAGCGAGATGCTGCAGGTCTGCGGACAACAACACCACGTCGGCTTGCTGGCGTGCAATGTCCGTGCCCTCTCCCATGGCCACCGAAACCTGCGCCTGGGCCAGCACCGGCGCGTCATTGACGCCATCGCCTATCATCGCAACGATGTCACCCCGATCCTGGTATGCCCGGATGACGTCGTGCTTGCCTTCCGGCGATTGGCCGTGGTGGAACTCCAGGATGCCCAGTTCTCCGGCAACCCTGCCGACCGCGGCCTCGCCGTCACCGCTGAGAATGGAGACGCGCTTCCCGTCGCGGATCAACGCCTCGACCATAGACCGCGCTCCGCTTCGCACGCCATCGCCCAAGCGGAAGAAAGCCAGCCAGGTCGCGCCATCGGCGAGAGCGACCACGGTGTCGCCGCCCTGCATCCATTCGCGCACGCGGTCCGGGGGCGGATTGCCGTGCAGCTGGCCTGCGAAGGCCGGTCGCCCAAGGCGGACCGTGCCGCGCACTGCCTCCGCCGTCACGCCCGCCCCCGTCACCACCCGGATCCCGGAAACCGGCGGCCTGCCCGCAGGGAAGGCCGCCAGGATCGCAGCCGCCAACGGGTGGCTGGACCCCTGTTCCAACGCGGCAGCCAATCCCCCTGCCTCGTCGGCGGTCAGGTCTGCGAACGCGATGGTTTCCAGCACGATTGGCCGTCCTTCGGTCAGGGTACCGGTCTTGTCGAAGACGAATCGATCGGCCCTGGCCAAGGTTTCGATGGCGTGTCCGCGCGTCACCAGCACCCCTTGCGCCGCCATGGCGCCGGTGGCGACCGTGAGCGCCGCGGGCGTCGCGAGCGAGAGAGCGCAGGGACAACTGACCACGAGCACGGCCACGAAGACCCACAGGCTGCGATCGGGGTCCACGAAGTACCACACCAGGGCCGTGATCGCCGCCAGAAGCAGGAGTACCGCGACGAATCGGCTGGCAATGCGGTCGGCCGTTTCAACGAGCCGGGGCCTCTCGCTCGCCGCGCGTTCCATGAGGCGCCGGATTGCCGCCAGCCGGGTTTCGGAACCCACGTGAAGCACCTGCAGGATCAGCGGGCTCGCGACATTGGCGGTCCCCCCGATGACTTCGGCTCCCGCCGTCTTTTCGACCGGGCGATTCTCGCCGGTGAGCAGCGATTCGTCCACGGCGCTGCGTCCGTCAACGACCATCGCATCGGCGGGGATCGTTTCGCCGGGTTTCACCAGAATCCTGTCTCCGCGCCGCAGTTCGGCGACCGGAATCCGCGACACCTCCAATCCTTCGCCGGTCAATCGATTGGCGAAGGCGGGCAGAGCGCGGGCCAGCGTCTCCACGCCCCGGGCTGCCTTCTGCCGGGCCATCATCTCGAAATAGCGCCCGCCAAGGAGGAAGAACACGAACATGGTGATGGAGTCGAAATAAACCTCCCCGCCGGCGGTCAAGGTGGCCCACACACTGGCCGCGAAGGCACTGCCCACCCCCAACGCCACCGGCACGTCCATCCCCACACGGCGATGACGCAGGTCCCGCCATGCGTTGCGGAAGAAGGGAGCCGCCGAATACAGTATGACCGGAAGCGTGAGGATCAGGCTCGCCCAGCGCATCAATTGCTCGATGTCCGGCGTCATCGTTCCGTCGTCCGCCAGATAGACCGGGACGGCGTACATCATGACCTGCATCATCCCGAAGCCGGCCACGAAAACTCGCCACAGGGCGGCGCGTCTTTCCTTCGCGGCCAATTCGTCCGACCGGCGGGGATCGTAAGGATGGGCCCGATACCCGATCGCCGCGATGGCTTCGAGGATCCGCGCCAGGCTGGTTGCCCTCTCATCCCACCGCACGCGGGCACGGCGGGTCGCATAGTTGATGTCCACCGCCAGGACCCCGGCCTGGGCGGCCACATGTTTCTCGTTGAGCCACACGCAGGCCGAACAGGTGATTCCTTCGAGAATCAGGGCCGCTTCGTTTACGTGGTCCCCGACCACCGCAACGAAATCCTTCTGCACGTCCGGGTGTTCGAACAATCCCGCTTCCCTGAGTGCCTCCGGAAGCGCCTCCCGGGGGCTCTCGGGCATGGCATCTCGATGCCGGTAATAACTCGTCAGGCCATTGTCGACAATGGCCTGCGCGACCGACTGGCAGCCGGCGCAGCACATCTGGCGGGGCGTGCCGTCGACGCTGACCGGGAGTTCCACACCCGGCGGCACGGGGAGGCCGCAGTGATAGCAGTTAAGTTCGGCCAATCGTATTTCGGAATTCGAGAACGCGGCGATTCTCTGGCGGTTCGGCCAAGCGCCTCGTCGTTCGGAAGTCACCGTGGGTGCCCCCGGGGAGGCACGACGCCGAGCGGTCGTGGTGCCGTTGGTCAGACTCGAACTGACGACCTGCCGATTACGAATCGGCTGCTCTACCAACTGAGCTACAACGGCGCGCAAAAAGGGAGCGGATTATATCGACCGGGGGCGCCGTAGGCAATCACCGCCCGGCATGGATCGGCCGGCCCGGCCGCTTGCATGGACAAACCGACCGTCCATCGGACTGCCGTGCTAACCTCTTGCACAGGCTTAATATTTCGGTCGGAAGGAAGGGAAAACGCCATGCGTCGTGCCAGCCAAAACGGGTTCACCCTGATCGAACTGATGATCGTGGTCGCGATCATCGGGATCATCGCCATGATCGCCTATCCCCAATACCAGAACTACGCGATACGGGGCCATCGCGCCAATGGGCAGCAATACCTGATGGATTTGGCCCAACGCCAGGAGCAGTTCCTCACGGACGCGCGTCAGTATGCGATTTCCACGGCCGCGGCCGACCTCAACCTTCCCTTGCCGCCGGATATCGCCCCGTACTACCAGGCCGCGCAGATCGCAGTGAACGCCGCCGGCGCCCGGCCGTTCTTCCAGGCCATGCTGCCGCCGGTGGTCGGCGGACTGATGTCCAATGACGGACGCCTGATCATCAACAGCCGGGGCGAACGCTGGCGGGAGTCCGACAATTCCTGCACGGTCGACGCGTGCACCTACACCGCCGGCGTCGACCACGCATGGGATTGAAATGGGGCAACGCGGAGAAGGCCATGGCGCGGGGTTTCACGCTGGTCGAACTGATGATCGTTCTGGCGATTGCCGCCATCGTGACGGTTTTCGGCATTCCCGAACTCACCCAGTTCACGGCGGACCAGCGGGTCCGCGTCGTCGTCTCGGAAATCCAGGGGGACCTGATGTTTGCCCGGGCCGACGCGTTGAATAATCAGCGCCGCGTCGTCGTCGAAGGGATAAACGGCACCGACTGGACGGCGGGATGGCGCGTCTGCGTCGCGGATCCGGTGGCCAGCCCCGCCCGTTACGACTGCACCGCCTCGCCGGAGATCATGCGTGTGAAGGGACCGACGGGCGGAAGAATCCGCACCTGCGGCCAGCCGGCCAGCCTGGGCACGGGTCGCATCGCTTTCCGAGCCGATGGGCGGATCGATATCGAAACCGCGTTCGCCGGGGGTGATTACGTCCGCGTCAGCGACAACCTGGGCGACTCGGCACCGGCGAACGACAAGATTCGGAGCATCTATTTCGGCCCATCGGGCCGTATGAACACCGCCGTCGAGAACGGCGGCCTGGGCGGAGCGATCAATCCATGTCCGTGATTCGTCGCCCGGATGGATTCACCCTGATCGAGGTCATGGTGACGCTCGCGATACTGCTGTTCGGGCTCATGGGCCTCGCCGGATTGATCGTCAAAGGACAGCGTGCCGCATACGAGGCCTACCAGCGCCACCAGGCGCTCTCGATCGCCAACGATCTGGCTGAGCGCATGAAGGCCAACCAGTCGAATCTGCCCAGCACCTACCTGACGGCGGGCCAGCAGGACAACGTGACAGTCGCCGCCTTGTATGCCGCTGGCGCCCCGCTCGCCGTGCCGCTTGGCGATCCGGCCAGTCCCGCGATGTGGAATGGATTGGCCGACTCGAGCATTTCGGACTGCGGCACCGCAGCATGCAAGACCAGTTGCACGGCCAGTGTCGCGCTTCCGCCGGCCGACGACAACTACAAGACCGCCATGCGGACCTGCCTCCAGCGGTTGTCGGCGAACTACGACCTGGCCGTCTGGGAAGGTCAGTTGCTGGGGATAACCGAACGCCGGACCTCGGACGCCGCCAATCTGGGTGGCATCGTCAATGCGCGCGGTTGCGTGGAAGGCCCGTTGGGCGGTTCGTCGCCCCCCAACACCTATCGCGTCAGCGTTTCCTGGCAGGGGGACGTATCGACCTTCGCACCGACGTCCTCGACCTGCGGTACGGGCTTGTATCGCAACAACACCGGGGTCGTCGACGAAACGACGCGGCGGGTCGTGTCGGTCGATGTCACCGTCCTGGTGCCGCTATGACCGTCATGGAACGATGCCCTGTGGGTGGTGCCGCCGGCGCAGGGCTGCGGCAACGTGGCCTTTCCCTGATCGAACTCATGGTCGGATTGACCGTCGGCCTCGTGATCAGCCTGGGCCTCTTCGCCCTGGTGACGAATACGTCGCGGTCTTTCAAGGTGCAGGATGATTTCGCCCGCCTGCAGGACAACGGCACGACGGCGCTCCGCTACATCATCGACGATTTGCGCATGGCCGGGTTTTACGGCCTCGCGGCCAACACCCAATCCACCATTCAAGGGGCCGGCGCCCTCGCCGCGGCCGGAATCACCTCGGTTTCATCCGACTGCGGGGCTGCCGACGGGTCCACCGGGCTGCCCTGGGCCATGGATTTCAGTCAGCCCGTCGTCGTCTTCGGGAGCGCTGCCGGCGCGCCCCTCACCCAGGCCACCGTCAACAGTGTGCTGCCCTGCATCCAAGGCCCGGATTTCGCGGAAGGCAACGGATCCGTGTTCGTCCTGCGCGGAGCCCTCGGCTTCCAGGTCCGCGACACGAACGCCGACAACAACCTGGCGGACGATCTCGCCCTGCAGCCCAATTACACGACGACGATCTATGTCCAATCGTCGCCGAACCAGGACCCCAACACGATCATCTTCCGCGGGGATCGGTTCGCGGCCCAGAAGGCCAGCGGGCTTACCCGCTCCCTGAGCAGCGGGGCCGATGCGCCGATTTTCGAGTACCAGGCACATGTCTATTACGTCCGCCCCTGCAGCCGGCCGACACCGCCCTCCACCATCTGTTCCGTGGCCCTGACCGACGATGGAGGTCGTTCGATTCCCACGCTGGTTCGTCACGAACTGGTCGGTGCGGCGATGCAGTTGGTTCCTCTGGTGGAAGGCATCGAGAGGATCAACCTGCTGTACGGCATAGACGCGGACAACGATGGTGTCGCGGAGCAATACATGACGGGGGCGCAGTTCGCGGCGGGGCTCGTCGCTGCCCCGCCCACGGCGGACTGGCGATGGGTGGTTTCCGTGCGCGTCGCGGTGCTGGCCCGCGCGCTCA
Organism: Rhodocyclaceae bacterium; assembly: GCA_035331665.1. Lineage (GTDB taxonomy): Bacteria > Pseudomonadota > Gammaproteobacteria > Burkholderiales > Rhodocyclaceae > JAEUNJ01. The sequence goes on along the minus strand of DAOLKI010000110.1, from coordinate 1,256 downwards.
CGACATCGCCGGGATACAACGACTCGAACAAGGTCTACGACCTGGGGGGAGGCGTGGTTTTCGCCTGCACGCCGGGGGTCAATTGCGATTTCAAGCGGCACGTCTTCAGTCAGATCGCCTCGATCCGCAATTGCGCACAACGCCGCTCCACGGGGAACCCATGTTGAGCCAACCGCGCCGGAACGAACAAGGGGCGGTCCTCGTGACCGGCCTCATCATCCTGGTGGTGATGACCTTGCTTGTCCTCGGCATGCTGAAGACCAGCGTGCTGGAACTCAAGATCGGCGGCATCGCCCACACGGCGCAACAGAACTTTGCCAACGCCGAAGCTTCGCTGGTGAAGTTCATCAACGACAACAACGGCCGTTTCTCGAAGGACTGTCTCTCCGCGCCCGCGGGAACCAGCAACTGTTTCTGCACCAACCCGGACGCGGCCCAATGCCAGGCGGCCAACGTGGGCGGCAACCAGACCACCTACTACCCTGCCTCCGGGTCCACTCCGGCCCGCCTGCTCGTCGGTGGAAATGCCTTCACCGGAGCCCAGGACGTCGAGATTCGCGCGATGCAGATCGCCTGTGCCGACGACGCCGGCGTGGGCAGCGGCAACCAGATCGGCGGCGGCCTGCAAGCCGTCTACATCGACCTCCAGGCCCTTGCCACGGGCAATTTCCTCGGAACGTCCACGGTACATCAGGGCATCAAGTCTCCCCTGCCTACTGGCGCCTGCAACTGACGGCGGGTGGTCGAAAGAACTCTGCACGAGAGGTGCACCATGCAAACGACCCGAACGACACGATTCCTCGCCTGGATGTTGATCGCCGCATTGGTGAATCCGGGATTTTCGACGTCCGCGTTGGCAAGGGATACGGACATCTATGTCAACCTGAACACCAGCGGCGTGTCGCCGCCCAACGTGTTGCTGGTCCTCGACACCTCGGACTCCATGAACACGCCCGACGACTGGCGGGAGTATCCCGGCGCCTACGATTCGCACGTGGAATACCTGTGGAATGATACGAACCGCATCAGCGCGTTTCCCGGGACCCCGATCTACGCCGAGAACGCGTCCATCATCTCGCTCGGCACGGTCAATGTCACCAGCATCACCTACTCGGGCACCACGGCAACCGTGACCGCGGCGAGCCATGGGCTCTCGGCGGGGTGGACCGTCACCATCGGCAATGCCACGGAATCGGTCTACAACGGCCAATTCACGGTCACTTCGGTGATCGATGTCAATACATTCACCTACAGCC
>DAOLKI010000109.1:0-7521 GCA_035331665.1 Rhodocyclaceae bacterium | reverse complement strand
CCAGGATCAGGTCCTCCTGCACGCCGTCCCGGGTCACCCAGATCTCGCCGCTCGTGCATTCCAGAACGCATCCGTGCAGGCTTCCCAGGAGCAGGGCTTCCCGTTGCGAAAGTTCGAGGTTCGTCTCTTGCGTCATGCAGGCCATGGCTCTATCCTCCATCGATGCGCTGCACGCATCATTGCCGCAGCGGTACGGAGGAGAGTATTACCTCCAACGTGTTACATCAAACGAGTTTTCGTCGCCCAATGAATGAGGAAAACGCATGGATACGGACCTGCGGCGGCTGCCCGGCCTGGACAACCTGAAGGGCTTCGCCGCGGCGGCGCGCCACCTGAGCTTCACGCGCGCCGCGACCGAGTTGTTCCTGACCCAGTCCGCCATCAGCCGCCAGATCCAGACGCTCGAGGAGCAACTCGGCGTGCGTCTGTTCGTCCGTCGCACCCGCCGCCTCGAACTGACGGCGGAAGGCGAGGTGCTGCGGCGGGCCGCGGACGAAGCGCTCGGCCGTCTTGCCGAGGTCTGCGCCGGACTCCGGGCGGCCGCCCGACAGGAGCGGGTGACGCTCTCCACCAGCGTCGGTGTCGCGTCCCTGTGGCTGCTGCCGCGTCTCGCCGCGTTCCAGGACCGCCACCCCGAGGTCGAGGTGCGCATATCGACCAACAACCGCATGGTGGATCTCGCGCGGGAAGACGTGGACCTCGCCATGCGGTTCTGCCGGCCCGAGGCGGCTCCCGCGGGCATCAGGCTCTTCGGTGACGAGGTGTTCCCGGTCGCCTCCCCGGCCGTGGCCAAGGCCCTGCCGGCCCGCTGGACGCCGGCCAGCCTGGGCCGGACCACCCTGGTCGCCTTCGAGGACGGCAGCGCTTTTTCATGGCTGGCCTGGGACCGGTGGCTGGCCGAACTCGGACTCGCGGGCGCCCGCCCGCGGGCGGTGCTGCGTTTCAACCATTACGACCAGTCCGTGCGGGCGGCGGTCGACGGCCGGGGCGTCGCCCTGGGCCGCCTGGCCCTGGTGCGCGACCTGATCGCCGAGGGCCGCCTGGTTCCCGTGACGGGCAGGCGCGAGACCGTTCAGGACCGGGCCTATTACCTCGTCGCCGGCCCCGGCCGCCAGCGTCCCGAGGTGGCCGCCTTCGCGGCGTGGTTGTGCAGCGAGGCGGCGGCCGGTGCCGTTTCCCCGGACGCCGCACCGTCGGCGACTGCCGGGCCCGGGCGCGTCCGGCGTCCCTGACAACCGGGCACGCCTCGGCTATCCTTCCGCCCATCATCTTCGGCGACGCCAACGTCCATGCACCTGGTCCTGATCAGCGGACTCTCCGGCTCGGGGAAATCGATCGCCCTGAACGTCCTCGAGGATGCCGCCTACTACTGCGTGGACAACCTGCCGGCGTCCCTGCTCGGGCAACTGGTCGGTCAGTTGCGCGAGGAGGGCTACGAGCGTGCCGCGGTGGCCATGGACATGCGCGGCGGTTCCGGGATCGCGGCGCTGCCGCGGCAGATCCGCGGCCTGCGGGAATCCGGGCTCGACCTGCGCTTCATCTTCCTCGACGCGCGGGACGACGTCCTGATCCAGCGCTTCTCCGAGACCCGTCGCCGGCATCCGCTCGCCGGCGCCGAGACCACGCTCGCCGAAGCCATCGCGCGGGAGCGGGAATCCCTGGAGAACCTGGCGGCCCTGGGGCACCGCATCGACACCAGCAACCTGAGACCCAATGCCCTGCGCGCCATCGTGAAGGACTTCGTCTCGCTCGAGCAGGGCGCGGGGCTGGTGCTGCTCTTCGAGTCCTTCGGCTTCAAGTACGGCCTGCCGATGGATGCGGACCTGGTCTTCGACGTGCGCTGCCTGCCGAACCCCCACTACGACCCCGTCCTGCGCCCCCTCACCGGACGCGACGCGGAGGTCATCGCCTTCCTCGAAGCGCAGCCCGAGGCCGCCGAGATGCTCGACGACATCGGCGCGTTCGTCGCCAAATGGCTTCCCGCCTACGTGCGCGACAACCGCTCCTACCTCACCGTCGGCGTCGGTTGCACCGGCGGGCAGCACCGCTCGGTCTATTTCGCCGAGCGGCTCGCCGCGCGATTCGCAGGTCGGGTGCGCGTCCTGGTGCGCCACCGGGCCCTGGCCGGCTGAACGGCAGCGCGATGGCGTCTCCGCGGCGATGAAGCGCTGGCTGGGCCACCTGCGCGCGGGGGACTGGCTGGCGATGCTGGTCGCGGCGGCGGCCGTCGCCGCCTCGCTGCCCCTGGGCTGGCAGGCCGGCACCGCGCAACTTGCCGTCGTCAAGCGGGACGGCGCGGTGCTCGCCGAACTGCCGCTGGACCGGCCGCGCCGCCTCCAGGTGCAGGGCGCCATCGGGGCCACCGTCATCGAGGTCCAGCCGGGCCGCGCGCGCGTGGCCGCCGACCCGGGGACGCACCAGTACTGCGTCCGGCAGGGCTGGCTCGTCCGGCCCAATGCCATTGCGATCTGTGCGCCCAGCCACGTGAGTCTCCAGCTCAAGGGCCGCGAAGGCGGGTATGACTCCCTCAACTACTGAAGCCGAGGTCCGGCTCGCCATCACGGCCGACGACAGGCGGATCGCACGCCATGCCGCGGCCGCCATCGTGCTGGCCATCGCCGAGGCGGCGATCCCGACGCCGTTGCCGGGCGTCAAGCCGGGACTGGCCAACATCGTCGTGCTCATCGTCCTGCAGCGTCACGGCTGGGGCGACGCCGCCTGGGTGTCCCTGCTGCGGGTCTTCGCGGCCGCCCTGCTGATGGGCCAGCTCTTCGCCCCCGGTTTCTTCCTGAGCCTGGGCGGCGCCCTGGCGAGCCTCGCCGCGCTCGCCGCCACGTCCCGTCTCCCGGCGCGCCTGTTCGGACCCGTGACGCACAGCCTCGCGGCCGCGTTCGCCCACGTCGGCGCCCAGCTGCTGCTCGCCAGGGTGTGGCTGGTGCCCCATGACGGCGTCTTTCATCTGCTGCCCGCTTTCGCCGCGGCCGCCTTCGTCTTCGGCATCGTGAACGGGCTCGTCGCCAGCCACTTCCTGGCGGGCGCCGCGACGCCGCCGCGGGATCCGGAAAGGAATGCCCCATGAGCAAATCCATCGCCGTCGCCTTCACCGGTGCCTCCGGCATCCCCTACGGCCTGCGCCTCGTCGAGTGCCTGCTGCGCGCCGGTCACCGGGTTTCCCTGGTCTATTCCCAGGCTGCGCAGATCGTCGCCGCCCAGGAGGCCGGCCTGGTGCTGCCCGCCCAGCCGCGGGAGGCGCGCCGGGCCCTGGCGGCCCGGCTCGGGGTCGACGAGGCCGGGCTCACGGTGTTCGGGCGCGAGGACTGGAACTCGCCGCTCGCCTCGGGCAGTGGCGCGCCCGACGCATATGTCATCTGCCCCTGCACGATGGGGACCTTGGCGAAAGTGGCCGCGGGCATCGCGGACGACCTCCTGACCCGGGCCGCCGATGTGGTCCTGAAGGAGGGCAGGACCCTGGTCCTGGTCCCTCGCGAGACCCCCTTCTCGGCCATCCACCTGGAGAACATGCTTCGCCTGTCGAGGGCCGGGGCGGTGATCCTGCCCCCCAGTCCCGGGTTCTACAACCGGCCGGCGACGGTCCAGGACCTGGTGGACTTCGTCGTCGCCCGCATCCTCGACCAGCTCGGTGTCGAGCACGCCCTGCAACCGCGCTGGGGAGGCGAGGCGTGAGCACCCGCACCATCCCCCTGTTTCCGCTCCAGACGGTCCTGTTTCCCGAAGGGCGCCTGCCGCTGCGCATCTTCGAGCCGCGTTACATGGACATGGCCAAGATCTGCCTGAAGGAGGGTTCGCCTTTCGGAGTCTGCCTGATCGCCAGCGGAAGCGAGGTCGGCAAGCCGGCCGTCCCGCATCCGGTGGGCACGTTGGCGACCATCGGCGACTGGGACATGCCGCAGCTCGGGGTGCTGCAGATCGTGGCGCGGGGCGGCGAACGCTTCCGCGTCCTGCGCCGCTGGGCCGAGGCCTCGGGATTGCTGATGGGCGAGATCGAGATGCTTGCCCCCGAGGCGTCCATGGCCATTCCGCAGCCGTTCGCGCGGCTCGTGCCCATGCTCAGGGCGGTGCTCGACGACATGGGCGGGGCGGCGCCCGCTCCGCCGCGTTTCTTCGACGCGGCGTGGGTGGGCTTCCGCTGGTGCGAGGTGTTGCCGATACCCGATGCGGCACGCCAGAAGCTGCTGGAACTGGAGGACGCGGAATCGCGGCTGGAAATCGTCTACCGCTTCCTCGATTCCAAGGGACTGATTCCCGCCTCCGGGTGACGCATCGGTTTCAGGCCGGGGGCGGCCGGCCCACGTGGCGCAGGATGGCCGCCACCAGATCCTCGGGGTCGACGGGTTTTGCCAGGTGCGCCACCATGCCGGCGACCAGGCATGCGTCTCGCTCGTCGCCGAAGGCGTGGGCGGTCTGGCCGACGACGGGCAGGCCGGGCACCAGCTGGACGATGCGGCGGGTCGCCTCGAAGCCGTTCATCACCGGCATCTGGATGTCCATCAGGACGACGTCATAGGCGCGCGGGCCGTCGGCGGCGACCCGGTCCACGGCCTCCTGGCCGTTGCCCGCCAATACCACCTCGGCGCCTTCGAAGACCAGGTTGTCCTCGATCACGGCCTGATTGATCGCGTTGTCCTCGGCCACCAGGATGCGCAGGCCGACCAGGCGACGCCGGCTTTCCTCGCCCGCCTGCTCGACGGCGCGCGTGACGTCCGCCGCGCCGGGAGGGGCCGCCGTCCAGGGCAGGCGCACCTCGAAGCGGCTGCCGCGGCCAGGCTCGCTTTCCACGCGGATGTCGCCGTCCATTAGCTTGACCAGCCGGCGGGTGATGGTCAGGCCCAGCCCCGTTCCGCCGAAGCGACGGGTCGTCGAACGGTCGGCCTGCTCGAAGGGGGCGAAGATGCGGCCGATCTGCCCTTCGTCGATGCCGATGCCCGTGTCCGTGACCGTGAACAGCAGGCAGTCCCCGGTCACGCCCCCCCGCACGACGACACTGCCGGCGTCGGTGAATTTGACCGCGTTGGACAGCAGGTTCAGGAGGATCTGGCCGATGCGCAGGGGATCGCTGAGGCAGGTATCCGGCAGGGCCGGATCCTTCTCCACCCGCAGCACCAGTCCTTTCTCCCGGGCCCGGTCGGCCACCAGGTCCGCCGCGTGGTCCAGCACGCGCGCCGGATGGGTGAGCGTGTGCTCGATGGTGAGCATGCCCGCCTCGATCTTCGAGTAGTCGAGGACGTCGTTGATGACGCCGAGCAGGAGTTGGCCGGAATCCAGGATGCGTGAGAATGCCTGCCGCGCGTTCTGCCGGCCGGCGCTTTCCCGGTAGCCGATGCGCGCCATGCCGAGGATGCCGTTGAGCGGGGTGCGGATCTCGTGGCTCATGTTGGCCAGGAACTCGCTCTTCACGCGCGCCAGCCGTTCCGCATCGGCGCGCGCAGCCTCCAGTTCCACGGTGCGCGCCTCCACCACCTCCTCCAGGTGGTCCCGGTAGCGCGCCAGTTCCTCCTCCTGGCGTTTGTCGCGCGTGATGTCCGAGGCGAAGGCGAGGATCACCTCCTGTCCGTCCAGTTCCGTGATCTCCGCGTCCAGCCTCAGGTCGAGCAGTTCGCCGTCGCGGCGTCGCCAGCGGGTCTCGTACCCGGTCAGGCGGCGTGCCGCCACCAGGGCGCCGCGCCAGGCGTCGCGTGCCTCGGCGGAGAGCCAGAATCCGATGTCCACGGACGTGCGGCCGATCAATTCGGCCCGCGACCAGCCGAAATCGCGCTCGTAATTGTCATTGACGTCGAGGAGATGGCCGTCCGCCAGCCGCGCAACCGATGCCGCGATGGGACTGGCCCGGAACACGATCGCGAAGCGCTCCTGGGACTGGCGCAGGGCGGCCTCCACCAGCTTGCGCGCGGTGATGTCCCGGTAATACCAGCCGCGTCCGACGAACTCGCCCTCCTGGGTGCGCACCGGTGCCGTGTAGCGTTCGAAGAAACGGCCGTCGGCCAGCGGTATCTCGTCGCGCCGGATGGCGTCCGGATCCCGGTAGATTTCCTCCATCCCGTCCTGGAAGCCCTGCGCGTTCTGCGTCAGGGGCGCCATGGCCCGCACCGTCGCCAGGCAATCGCCGGCCACGGCGACGGCTCGCGTGAGGCCCCACATGTCGAGGAACCGGCCATTGTGGTAAAGCCATTTTCGGTCCGGCGCCACGAGCAGAACGCCGTCCAGTCCGTGATGGCTCAGGCTGGCGAGGACGATGCGCTGGAAGCGGTGCGCCTGCTGCGCACGGCCATAGGCCACGATGCCGAGCACCAGGATCAGGCCGGCGGCCGCGAAACCGAGGCGCCAGGCCAGGCGTCCCGGTGCCGGCGTCCAGCCTCCGCGCGGCATGGCGGCGAGTTGCCAACTGCCGTAGGGCAGCGGCAGGGTGGCCAGGACGGCGTCGCCGGTGAACAATTCCGGGCGGCCGAAGAACACTTCGCCGTCGGACCCCTTGCCGTCCCGACCGCGGATGGCCAGCTCGATGGGCGAGTCCTTGTCCAGCAACCCGCTCCTGCCGTAGAGTTTTTCCAGGTCGATGACGGCCGACACCAGGCCCCAGAAGCGCTCCCCGCCCTGCCGGTCCTCGACGAAGATCGGAATCCGGCTGATCAGGCCGATCCCCCCCTGGCGCAGGGCCACCGGCCCGGCCAGCACCAGACGCTTCTCCCGCTTCGCCAGATCGGCCGCTTCCGCCTGGGCCGGCACCTGCCGGTAATCCAGGCCCAGGGCGCCCTCGTTGCCCGCCAGCGGGGCCACCATGCGGATCACCATGTCCGGCGCCAGCGCCACGTTGCGCAGGATGGTGTGCCCGCCGAACAGGGGGCGCACCGCCCGTTCCAGCATCGGCTGGTCGATGTCGGGGTCGGTGGCGACCACGCTGACCAGCCCCTGCACGAGCTGGATGTTGGCCTGCAGGTTGCCTTCCAGCCGGCTGCGCGCCAGGTTCAGGGCGTCGCCGACGGCCAGTCGCCGCTCGCTGGCGTGGCGGGCTTCGCGGCTCTGTTCCGCGAACCCGATCAGCGCCAGGGTCCCCGCCACGACGCTCAATATCGCCAGGTCCAGGATCAATCCCTGGCGCCCGAGCCATTTCCAGCCGATCCACGACCTGCCCATGATCTTCTGCGGTCCGGGCGGCCCGCCTGGCGGCTGCGGCGTCGCCTCCGGCCTCAATGCCCCCCCCATGTCGCCGTACGAGTCGCCGGCAATTCCATAAGGATACGCCGGACGGGGGCCGGCAGGGCGGCACCGGCGAGTTCCGCCGCCGGCAGCCAGATGTGCCCCTCCTCGCGGACCGCGGTCCGCGCCCGGGCATGGCAAAGCAGCGGGCGCAGCAACAGGCGGAAGTGGGTGAAGGCGTGGGGGAAAGGCGGCAGTTCGGCGGCCTCGAGAAGGTCGAGCCCCAGGGCGGCGAGGCGGGACGCCGGGTCCTCCCCTTCCGCCAGTTCCGGCAGCGAGAGCAATCCGCCCCAGATGCCGGCGGGTGGG
>DAOLKI010000108.1:0-7580 GCA_035331665.1 Rhodocyclaceae bacterium | reverse complement strand
ATCGGCGGGCCGGGCCTCGCCGCCCCCGGACTCGGGAGCCCAGGCTCATCCGTGCCGATCGAGCGAGGACGCAACCGCGGCGCGCCTCGCCCGGCGGGCCGCCTCCCGCAGCCCGTAATCCCGCAGGATGCCGGCGATGCGGACCCAGGCCCCGGCCAGCCCCGATCCAGGCCGCGTGGCCAGCCTCAGGCTGGCTTCCCGGGCCTGTTCGCAGGTCGTCGCGGGGGGCTGCCCCCGGGGCGGCGCCACAGCCCGCAGGAAGACCAGGCGCGCATCGTCGAGGCGCCCGCCCAGGTAGAGGGCCAGGCCCAGGAACTGCAGCGCGACCGTATCCTCGGGAATCGCCGCCAGGAGGCTTCGTGCGATGGCCTCCATCTGGTCCAGGTTCCCGGCCTGGTAGCACCCGGCCAGCAGATCGACCATGGCGGAAATCATGGGCGGAACCCTCCGACCGTTTCCGGAGCCCGCGCGCCGTTCCCTTTCGAGCAAGGTTCATGTGCGTTCCGATGCATCGCTGTCCTCCCTCGCATTGAAGAGGCGATGGTAGATCGCGGGAAGGCGCCGGAGGCGCCAGGCAAATGAAACACTTTGTTTCCCGCCGGGCCCCGGTCACCCGGATTCACCCCGGGCCTTGAGCTTGCGCCATAAGGAGGCCCGGTTGATGCCGAGGATCTGGGCGGCCGCCGTCTGGTTGCCGCCGGTCTCGGCGAGCACGCGGCCGATGTATTCACGCTCCTGTTCCTCCAAGGTCGGCAACCGCCCGTCCCGGCGGCGCACGGTGATGACGCCGATGCCCTTCAATTCGTCCGGCAGGTCGCGGGCCTCGATGGCCGGGCCGACGGCCATCGCGGTACCGCGCTCGACGATGTTCTCCAGTTCGCGGACGTTCCCCGGGAACCCGTGGGCGGTCAGCAGGGCCAGCGCCTCGGGCGAGAAACCGCGCACGTCCCGTCGCATCCGGGCCGCAAACCGTTCCAGGAAATGGGTGGCGAGCAGCGGGATGTCCCCGGTCCTCTCGCGCAGGGGCGGGAGGTGGAGGTTGACCACGTTCAGCCGGTAATAGAGGTCCTGCCGGAAGGCGCCGCGACGCACGGCTTCGGCGATATCCTCGTTGGTGGCCGCAATGACCCGGATGTCGCATTTCACGGGCCGGGTGGCGCCGACGCGCAGGACTTCCCGCTCCTGGAGGACGCGCAGCAGTTTCACCTGCATCGTGCCCGAGGTCCCGGTGATCTCGTCGAGGAAGAGTGTCCCGCCGGAACTGGCCTCCACGAGTCCCCGCTTCGCCCCGGCAGCCCCCGTGAAAGCGCCCTTCTCGTGGCCGAACAGTTCGTTGTCGAGCAGGGTCTCGGTGAACGCGGCGCAGTTCACGGCGACGTAGGGACCCTGGCGACGGTCGCTGCAATGGTGGACAAAGCGGGCGAGCAATTCCTTCCCGGTGCCGCTCTCCCCCGTCACGATGATCGTGCAACCGGTGGGCGCCACCTGGCGAGCGGTCTCCAGCAGCCGCGTCATGACTTTGTCCTGAGTGATGAAGCGCACCCCGCCGCCGGCCCCGTCCAATTGTTCCCGCAGCGCGATGTTCTCGCGCTTGAGCATGACCTTCTCGACCGCCTCGGCGACGACCTTGCGCACCTCGTCCAGGCGATAGGGCTTGGCCAGGTAATAGAACGCCCCCTGCTTCATGGCCTCCACCGCCGACGCCGCCGAGGCATGGCCGGTGATCAGGACCACCTCCACTGCCGGGTCCGCCGCCCGCGCGTGGCGCAGGATCTCGAGGCCATCCACCTTTTCCATGCGCAGGTCGGTGAGCACCACGTCGAAGCGCTGGTCGCGCAACAACCCCAGGGCCTTCAGCCCGCTACGCGTCGCCGTGACCTCGTGACCCTCCTTCGCCATCACGTGCTGGAGGTTGCGCAGCGCGACTTCCTCGTCATCCACGATCAGTACCTTGCCTTTGTTCACCGCGCGCCCTCCTGGCCGCCCCGGTTCCGCGGTCCTTCCGCCGGCGAGGACGCCGGCAAGCGGAGGCGGAAGGATGTTCCGCCTCCGGGCCGCGGGGCGGCATGGATGCAGCCCTCGTGCTCCTCCACGATCTCGTGGGTCAGGAAGAGGCCCAGGCCCATTCCCCGTCCGACGTCCTTGGTGGAGAAGAAGGGGTCGAAGATGCGCGGCAGGGCGTCGGGCGTAATTCCGTGGCCGCTATCCTCGATCAGGATGTCCACCACCCGCCCGGTGAGCGGGCAACCGGGAACGACCGTGTCGTCGCCGATCCGGTCGATCGTGCGCCCGACGGCCGAAACGAACACGGGAACCCCATGCGCCGACGCCTCGACCGCGTTGCGCAGCAGGTTGATGAATGCCTGCAGCAGCCTCTGGGCATCGCCCCGCACGACCATCCCGTCCGCGACGGCGACCCGGAAATCACATGGCACGCCCAGTTCCGTCCGCACCGCCAGGGCGGCCTGTTCCAACAGCGGCCCGAGGGGAACGTCCGTCCTCGGCGACTGGCCCGCCCGGGCGAATTCGAGCAGGGTCCGGACGATGTTGCGGGCCCGCACGGTCTGCTCGTCGATCTGCCGCAGGAACCGCGCTCGCATTGCGGAATCGGCACCGTCACCCTCTTCCTGCAGGATCTGACAGGACGTGGAGATGTTCGAGAGGGGATTGTTGAGTTCGTGGGCCACGCCCGACAGCATCGTACCGAGGGATGCGAGCTTTTCGCTGCGCACGAGGCGTCGCTGCCGCTGTTCCAGTTCGTCGAGCAGGTGATTGAGGGCGCCGGTGACCGAAGCGAATTCCCGGTCGGCGGAAGGAGACACCAGGCGGGCCCTGCGACCCGCCGTCATCGCCTGGACATCCCGTTCCATCGCCGCCAACGGTCCCACGGCCCGTCGCGCCACCAGCCAGCCGGCACCCACGACGGCCAGGAACAGGAGCACGATTGCCACGATGGTTGCCCGGCGGAATCCGTCGAGGGAGGCGCGAACCTGGGTACGCTCGGCGGACGCCAATTCCGCCGTCATTGCGACGACCTCGCGACCGGCCGCGCGTATCCTTTCCTCGGCCGCCTCGACGGGGGCGTCTCGCCTTGCCGACAGCGTCCTGATCCGGGCCTGGTATTCGGCGACCAGGGCACGCAGCCGCGCGGACCATGCGGCGCCCGCCATGCGCACGAAATCGTCGGACCGGGCTTCGAGAAGCGCCAGCGCCTGCCGGCTTTGCCGGTCGTTGGCGGCCAGGTCGGCATCCTGGCGGTGGAGGAAGTAGTTCCGTTCGAAGCGGCGCAGTTCCAGCACCTCTTCGTGCAGCAGCGAAGCCTGCTCGCCGAGGCGTACGCGGTCCTCGATGGCATGCAGGCCGAACACGAGGGCGCCGGCCAGGCAGGCCACCACGACGGCAACCCCCACGTAACCGAGCACGAGCGTTCCCCGCAGGGAGGACCTCGCCCCGGGGTCCGGTCCCGGCATTACGCTCTCTCCCATGCCTTCCCCTTCCGTCAGCGTTGCAATTCGCAGCACCCATGCTGCAATCGGCAATCCTCGTCCTGGAGCCAATCTTAAGTCCTGGTGGCCGATTCAGGCGCCACGCTTTCAATTCGTTGCAATTTGCAGCGATCGTACTTTTCGCATGTCCTGGGCACCGACGCAATTCCCGAGCCCGATCAGGCGCTTGCGCCGCTTGGCATGGAACCTGCCACCGTCTGCCGAATTTCCGCTCGACATTGAAGCCATGCCGATCTCCGAAACCTTCAGCCGCCTGGGCCACGCCCTCGCATTCGACAACGTGGGAAACGTGGGCGAGTTGCGCCGCGCCCTCGCCGCGAATGACCGCCCGGTTGCGCCGGCACCGGTCGCACGCAGCCGCCCCGACGGAATCCGCGGCACGGCCGCCCCCCGCGCCGTCGGGCGGGAAAGGCCGCGTCCCAACGCCGTCGGCGTGGCCGACGACCTGATCGCGGGCGTCACGGTAGCCCTCGTCGCCGTCCCGCAATCTCTCGCCTATGCGCAACTGGCCGGCGTGCCGGCCTACTACGGCCTTTACGCCGCGTTCGTGCCGACCATCGTCGGCGCGCTGGCCGGCTCGTCGCGGCAGTTGTCCACCGGGCCGGTCGCCATGACGTCGCTGCTGACCGCGGCCAGCGTCGCCCCCCTCGCGGCCCGAGGCAGCGATGCCTACATCGCCGACGTGGTCCTGCTGGCCCTGCTGTCGGGAATCGTCCAGATCCTCATGGGCGCCCTGCGTGCGGGCGTATTGCTGAATTTCCTTTCCCATCCCGTGCTGATGGGTTTCGTCAATGCGGCCGCCCTGATCATCGGCCTTTCGCAGGTGCCGGCGCTGCTCGGGATACCGCTCGGACAGTCGGACCGCTTCCTGAGGGACCTCTGGGACGTGGCGGTGCGCCTCGACGCGGCCCATGGCATGTCTTTGGCATTCGGCCTCTCGGCCATCGCGGCCCTCGCGGCCTTCAGGCGGTGGGCTCCGCGGGTCCCGGGCGTCCTGGTCGTCGTGGGCGGACTGACGGCACTCAGCGCCGCCATCGGCTACGGTGACATGGGCGGCCGGATCGTTGGGGACATCCCCGCCGGCCTGCCCTCCTTCTCCTTGCCGATGGTCGAATGGCATACGGTAACCGCACTGCTGCCTGCCGCGATCGTCATCGCGCTCATCAGCTTCATGGAAGCCATGTCGAGCGCCAAGGTCATCGCGATCCGCACCCGGCAGCCCTGGAGCGAGAACCGCGAACTCGTCGGCCAGGGTCTGGCCAAGGTCGCCGCGGCATTCAGTCACTCGATGCCGGTCAGCGGTTCCTTTTCCCGGTCGGCCCTCAACCTTTCCGCCAACGCCCGATCGCCGCTGGCGTCCGTCGTTTCCGCGGTCGCCGTGCTGGCGACCCTGCTCTGGTTCACGCCCACCCTCCACCACCTCCCCAAGCCGGTGCTGGCCGCCATCATCATCATGGCCGTGTGGGGCCTGCTGGATTTCCCGGCCATCGGGAAGGCCTGGAAGGCCAACCGGGACGACGGGCTTGCCGCCGTCGCGACCTTCGCCGCCACCCTGGCCTTCGCCCCGAACATCCAGGACGGCATCGTCACGGGCATATTGCTTTCCCTGGGGCTGCTGCTTTACCGGATGATGCGGCCGCGCATCGCCGAACTCGGCATGCGCCATGACGGCGTGCTTCGCGATGCGAAACGCTTCGGGCTACCGCCTCTGCACCCGAGCCTCGGGGCCGTCCGGTTCGACGGGGCCCTGCGTTTCGTGAATGCGGCCTCCTTCGAGGATTCCCTGCTCCGGCTGGAAAGGGAGAGCCCCGACCTGCGCTGCATCCTCGTCAAGGCCAGTGGCATCAACGACCTCGACGCGTCCGGCGTGGAAACGCTCTTCAAGCTCGTCGAGCGCTTCCGCGGCAACGGCATCGACCTGGCTTTCAGCGGATTGAAGAAACAGGTCCAGGACGTCATGGAGCGCACCGGCCTCGTGGCCGCGATCGGCGCATGCAACATCTTTTCCACGGACGCATTGGCCGTCGAGACCCTGCTGTCGCGCATCGGCTAGATGGAACCCGCGGCACAGCGGGTCGGAGGAGGAGACCACTCCGGGCGGCCCCGGCCGCCCTTTTTTTCCCCGAGGATCTTTGAATGTCCAGATACCCATCCTGTTTCACCCTTGCCGCACTTCTCATCGCCGGGTGCGCCACCACCGCGGAGCAGTTACCGGCCCCGGCGACTGCCCCGACCGCTGCACCGACACCGGCAGCCACCGCCACGCCCGCACCGGGCCCGCGACGCGACATCTATGCGCCCCTGCGTGACCCGAACAATCCGCTTCATGGTCGCAGCGTGTATTTCGATTTCGACACCGATGCCGTCAAGGCCGAATACCGCCCGCTGATCGAGGCGCATGCGCGCTTCCTGGCCGCGCAGCCGGAGGCAAAGGTCCAGGTGGAGGGCAACGCCGACGAACGCGGCAGCCGCGAATACAACCTGGCCCTCGGGCAGCGGCGCTCCGACTCGGTCGGCCGGGTGTTGCGCCTGCTCGGCGCCAGGCCGGAACAGGTGGAGACGATCAGTTACGGCGAGGAGAAACCGCAGGCAGCGGGTCACGACGAGGCGTCCTGGGCCCGGAACCGCCGCGCCGACATCGTCTACCCGGGCGCGCAATGACGCCGTCGCGAACCGTCGCCACGGTGGCCCTGGCGGTCCTGCTCGGCAGCCCCATCGCCTCGAGGCCGGCGGCAGCGGCACCCGGAACGACGGAGGGGCCCCCGGCAGCGGCGGCTGCACCATCGGCCCCGGACTCCCCCAACCCGGAGCCATCCGCCGATTCGCACGACCGGCCGCCCGTCGGAGCAGGCGCCGGGATCGAACCGGCGATTCCCCGTCCCCACGGAAATTCCAGGAGTGTCTATTTCGGTTCCGGGTCGGCGCAACTGGACGACCAGGCCAGGGCCGCGGTGGCCGGGCTCGCTGCCCGCCTCCTGCGGCAACCTCGCCTCTCCGCAACCCTGCGCGGGTATTCCGCCGATCCCGCCAGCAGCGCCTACGCCATCGCCCTGGGCCAAAGACGCGCCGAGGCGGTGGCCGCCGAGTTGCAGCGCCTGGGGGTGGCGCCCGGGCAGATCCGGTCGGTCACGGCGGCGCGCGAACTGTTTCCGACCGCCCCCTGCCTCACCGAGATATGCAATGCGAGCTACCGACGGGTGGAAATCGAATACCCGCGTTGAACCCGCCACCGGGAAACGGCGTCCTCGGAACGCCGCCCGCCGCGCCCTGAGCCTCCTCGCAATTCTCCTGGCGGGCATCCTGTCGGCCGCCGTGCTGTATTCCCGGACACACGTCGAAACGCATCGACCCCTCCCGCCCCCGCGCACGGCCCTGTACCCCGCCTCGGCCGGCGAACTTCGCGCGGCGGTTCGCCAGTTCCTCCAGGAGACGAGACGGGCCGCCGAACGACATCGTCCCGTTGCTCGGAAAGACGCTGCCGCCGGCCGCGGCGCCCCCCCGTAGCCGGGGCGAAGCGAACCGGCAGACCGCGTCCGCCGGCATGGTCCCCGGGTGCCTGGGATCTTCCTTGCGCGCGGGCCGGGACGTGGCCGGGCGGCGGTCCGTGGCGCGGGCGGATTCGTCCGTCTGCTCTCTGATCACCCCCCGGCGCATCCGTGCGGCTCGTCGCGATGGACGGACGGTGTCCCGCCGTTCCCTGAGAACCCGCAACCTGCACGCCAATGCGTCCGTTCGGCGGCCACGCTGGTCGCGGACAAACATCGACGAGCCCGGTTCGTCGCGACGCGTTCTCGCGTCCGGATGATCCTGCGGAAGAGCAATGCCAATGGCGGGCGCAAGGCATGGAAGGTTCACGCGCCGAGCCCCACCGATCGGCGGTGGTTCTTTGGCGAGCCCCGTCGAACGAGAAGCGGCGATTCAGAAATTCAGCCCGTTGGAACGGTCGGCCGGAATCCGACATGCGACGGTCGTACGGTTAAGAACCCCTAACAGAATGAAGCACGCCTGCGCCGGGGCAGGGCCGGGAGGCAGCGCAAGGCGCGGCGGCGCAGCGATGCTCGACGCCTCGCCAGC
>DAOLKI010000107.1:0-7591 GCA_035331665.1 Rhodocyclaceae bacterium | reverse complement strand
TCTTGTTCGCCAGCATGTCCAGGAGCATGTCCTGCACGAGCTTCGGGGCGATGCCCGAGAACATCAGCAGGCCATAGGACACCGGGGGCTCGAAGGAGCCCTTCAGGGCTTCCATGCGGCGCTTGACCTCGTACAGGCGGGCAAGCGGATTGGCATAGCCGACGGGCAGTTCCAGGGCGACGAGCCCGAAACGGTTGCCCATGCTCATCTTGTCGGTCTCCTTGCGGAGATTCACCGGGATCATGGCCCGCAATTCGACGCCCGTCGGGTCGTCGCCTTTTTCCAGGAGGTAGGCCCGCAGGGCTCCCGACACGGCCGCGAGAAGCACGTCATTCACCGAGCAGCCGAGGACGCGGCCCACCGCCTTCACCTCCGGAAGGCCGAGGGGGTCCGTCCAGGCGACCCGTTTGTCCAGGCCGGGCTTTCCCTTGAAGCGGGTGCGGCTGTCGTCGGGAAGCAGGGCCAGGTGCAGCAGTTCCGCGGCGACGCCGCCGGCAATGCGCGCATAGTCCTTTGCCTGCGACGGGTGGTCGATCAGGGACTGGTAGCGGTGCCAGAGCTTGGACGAGAATCGCAACGATCCTTCCACCGCTTCGCTCAAGGGATGGAAGATGGTTTCCAGCAGGCTGCCCGACCCTTCCTCGTGATGTTCCGCCGGCCGCTCGATTTCCGGGGCGGGCAGGGTATTGCCCTCGATGTCCTCGGTCATCGAGAGGAGGACCCGGATCAGGGCGATGCCGTCCGCCATCGAATGGTGATAGCGGCCCAGGAGCACCGTGTCGCCCTGGAAATCCTCGATGACATGGTATTGCCAGAGGGGGCGGTCCATGTCCAGGGGTTGCGATGCCATGTCCGACACGTATTGCTGCAGCGCCCTCTTGTCGGCCGGCCTGGGAAGGCGCGCCCGCTTCACATGATGCCGGATGTCGAATTTCTCGTCGTCCTGCCATGTGCGTCCGGTGAGGTCCTCCACCACGCGCTGGTGGAAACGGCGGAAGGGCCGCAGCCGCTCGTCCAGAATGCGCGCGACTTGCTCCGGGGCGACCCGCCCTTCGAGAACCAGGACCCCGACGATCATCATCCGGTTGGTGTCCCGCTCCATCCGCAACCATGCGTTGTCGACGGGGGCCAGGCGTTCGCGATGGGTCATGCTCGGTGTCCTCGGGCGTCTCGGAAAAGCATATTATAGTCGCTGCCGGAACAAAGGAGGAGACCATGGCGAACGACCTGAATTCCAAGTTCGAAGCGGCGGTGGCCGCGTCCAAGACGCTCAAGGCGCGGCCCGACAACGAAACGCTGCTGAAGCTCTATTCCCTGTACAAGCAGGCCACCGACGGGGACGTCTCCGGCAAGCGTCCCGGCATGCTGGATATGGTCGGCCGGGCCAAGTACGACGCCTGGGCGGCCCTCCAGGGCACGCCGGCGGAAGCCGCCATGAAGGACTACGTGGCGCTGGTCAAGAAACTCGGGGGGAAGTGACCTTCCCGGCGGCGGACCCGCGGGCGCGGGTCACGCGCTGCCGAAGTTCTCGTCGCAGAACTTGTGGATCTCCTGTTCGATCCCCGACCGGAAGGCGGACAGCAGGAAACCGAGTTTCGCCCGGATCTCGATGGCCTTCTTTCCCACGGCCAACTGACCTTCGACACCGGAGCGGTGGAAGTGCAGGACATCGCCGTGCCATTCCCACTGCAGGTTGAATTCCTCGGAGAGTTCCTCGGCGACCCGCTCCGCGGCGGCGCGGGCCTTCTTGTGGCTCAATCCGTGGTGGCGGGTGATGTAGATCTCGCTCATGGTGGCCGTATTCTAGGCGGGGCACGCCGGGCGTGCCATCTTGCGGCGCAAGATGTCCGGCCGGCCAGGCTTCCCAAGCCCCGGGGCATCGTCTAGTATCGCCCGACCGGGCGTCCGCCCGCCTTCCACCGGAGAAAAAGGATGCAGATCAGGGAAATTCTCGCCATCAAGGGGACGGTACTGTTCACCATCTCGCCGGAACGGAAGCTGGCGGAGGCCGTGGCGACCATGACGGAACAGGACGTCGGATCGCTCGTGTGTTTCTCGGGCGGGCGCATGGTCGGGATGCTCACCTTCCGGGAAGTGCTGAAGGCGGTCCACGCGCATGGGGCGGGCTGGCACCAGGTGGCCATTGCCGACGTCATGATCCGCGAGCCGGCGACGGGGGCGCCCGAGATGGAGGTGGACGATCTGCGGCGCATGATGGTCGAGCAGCACATGCGCTATCTGCCGATCATGGACGGAGGAACCCTGCTCGGAGTCATCTCCTTCCACGACGTGGCGAAGGCGGTTCTGGAGGAACAGAGCTTCGAGAACCGCATGCTGAAGGCCTACATCCGCGACTGGCCGGAGGAAGAGAAGAGCGGCGCCTGAACGACGGCGGGGCCGCCCGGGGGGCGGCCGGGAGGAGCGCGTGGAACGCATCTGGCTGAAGAGTTATCCGGAGGGAGTTCCCCCGGACGTGGACCTGAACGAGTTTTCCTCCCTGGGAGACCTGTTCGAAAAGAGCGCCGGACGCTACGCCGGGCGGACGGCGTACATCAGCATGGGCAGGGCGATCACCTACGCGGAGCTGGATCGGCTGTCACGGGATTTCGGCGCCTACTGCCAGGGTGCGCTGGGCCTGCCCCGCGGGGCGCGCATCGCGCTGATGATGCCGAACCTTCTGCAGTATCCGATCGCGTTGTTCGGAGCCCTTCGCTCCGGTTACACGGTGGTGAACTGCAACCCGCTCTACACGCCGCGCGAGCTCGAGCACCAGTTGAAGGACTCCGGGGCGGAGGCCATCGTCATCGTGGAGAACTTCGCGCGTACGCTGCAGGAAGTCCTGCCGCGCACGCCGGTCAGGCACGTGGTCACCACCCGGCTCGGCGACATGCTCGGCACCCTGAAGGGAGGGCTGGTCAACTTCGTCGTCAAGCATGTGAAAAAGATGGTGCCGGACTTCCACCTGCCGACGGCCGTGCCTTTCCGGGAGGCCCTGGGGCGGGGCGCCGGACAGGCGCTGCGGCCCGTCAGCGTGGGCCACGAGGACATCGCCTTCCTCCAATACACGGGCGGTACGACGGGTGTCGCCAAAGGGGCGATGCTGACCCACCGGAACATCATCGCCAATCTGCAGCAGTCCCACGCCTGGCTGAGACCCTTCCTGGGAACGGGCCAGGAGACCATCGTCACGGCGCTGCCCCTGTACCATATCTTCGCGCTCACCGCGAACTGCCTCACCTTCCTGAAGATCGGCGCGGCCAATGTGCTGATCGCCAATCCCCGCGACATCCCCGGGTTCGTCAAGGAGCTCTCGAAGCACCGGTTCACCGCCCTGACCGGGGTCAATACGCTGTTCAACGCGCTGCTCGATGACCCGGGTTTCGCGCGGCTGGATTTCGCCGCGCTGCGCATGACCCTCGGCGGTGGGATGGCCGTGCAGCGGGCGGTCGCGGAAAGGTGGCAGCAGGTGACCGGGACGCCGCTGGTGGAGGCCTACGGCCTCACCGAGACCTCTCCCGCGGCTACGATCAATCCCCTGACGCTGACCGCGTACAACGGGTCCATCGGTCTACCCATCCCATCCACCGAGGTGGCCATCGTCGACGACGAGGGCAGGCATCTGGCCCTCGGCCAGGCGGGCGAACTCTGCGTCCGTGGGCCGCAGGTCATGAAGGGCTACTGGAACAGGCCGGACGAGACGGCGAAGGTCATGACCGCCGACGGTTTCCTGCGCACCGGGGACGTGGCGATCATGGACGACCAGGGTTTCGTGCGCATCGTGGACCGCAAGAAGGACATGATCCTGGTGTCCGGATTCAACGTATACCCGAACGAACTGGAAGGGGAGGTCGCCATGCACCCTGCGGTCGTGGAGGTGGCGGCGGTCGGGGTGCCCGACGACAAGTCCGGCGAGGCCGTCAAGCTCTTCATCGTCCCCCGCGACCCCAGCCTGACGGCCGAGGCGGTGATCGCCTTCTGCCGCGAACGCATGACCGGCTACAAGGTCCCCCGGTACGTGGAATTCCGCAGTGAACTGCCGAAGACCAACGTGGGCAAGATCCTGCGGCGGGACCTTCGGGACGAGGCGTTGAGGAAGGCCGCAAAGGGCGGGTGAAACGGCCGGCGAAGGCGGGCCGGACGGGCCGGAAGGCGCCGGGCGGCCCGTGCTAAACTGCCCCGCATCCCCCGCAACGGCGCCACTTGGACGTTTTTCATGTCCGGCAACAGCATCGGCAAGCTCTTCCGAGTCACCTCCTTCGGCGAGTCCCACGGTCCGGCCATCGGCTGCGTCGTGGATGGATGTCCACCCGGGATGGAGCTCTGCGAGGCGGATATCCAGCGCGAACTCGACCGGCGCAAGCCCGGCACCTCGCGGCATGTGACCCAGCGCCGGGAACCGGACACCGTGGAGATCCTGTCCGGCGTCTTCGAGGGCCGCACCACCGGCACCCCGATCGGCCTGCTGATCCGCAACACGGACCAGCGGAGCAAGGATTACGGCAACATCGCGGCGAGCTTTCGTCCGGGGCACGCCGACTACACCTACTGGCAGAAGTACGGCATCCGCGACTATCGGGGCGGTGGCCGCGCCAGTGCGCGCGAGACGGCGGTGCGCGTGGCCGCCGGGGCCGTGGCCCGCAAGTGGCTCGGCGAGCGCTACGGGGTCCGCGTGCGCGGCTACATGAGCCGCCTGGGCCCCATCGAGGTTCCCCTGAACGACTGGAGCGCCGTCGACGGCAATCCCTTCTTCGCGCCGGACACGGCCATCGTGGCGCAACTCGAGGCCTACATGGACGAACTGCGCAAGTCCGGGGATTCGATCGGCGCGCAGATCACCGTGATCGCCGAGAACGTGCCGGTGGGCTGGGGGGATCCCGTGTATGACCGGCTGGATGCGGAGATCGCCTACGCGATGATGGGCATCAATGCCGTCAAGGGCGTCGAGATCGGCGCCGGATTCGCCGCGGTGAGCCAGAAGGGAAGCGAACACGGCGACGAGATCACACCGGGAGGTTTCCTGAGCAACCACGCGGGGGGCATCCTGGGCGGCATCTCGACGGGCCAGGACGTCGTCGTGAACATCGCCGTCAAGCCCACGTCGAGCATCCGCCTGCCCCGGCGTTCCATCGACCTGGCGGGTCACGCCACGACGGTGGAGACCCACGGCCGCCACGACCCCTGCGTCGGCATCCGCGCCACACCGATCGCCGAGGCCATGCTGGCCCTGGTCCTCATCGACGCAGCCCTGCGTCACCGCGCCCAGTGCGGCGACGTGCGTTGCCCGACCCCGCCGGTCCCCGGAAAGGCCGGCTGATACAATTCGAAGAAACGGAACCACCGCAAGGAAGGAAAGCCAACATGCAAGTCGAGCACCACGACCTCGATCACGAGTTCCCCGAGTTCGCCGCCGTGATCACGCAGCTCAAGCAGGGCGATGCCCAGTTCTCGCGCCTGTTCGACGAATACAATGGCATCACGGCGGAGATCGAGCGCCTCGAAGAAGAAGACCTCCCGGTCGACGACTTCACCATCGAAGAGATGAAGAAGAAGCGCGTCCATCTGAAGGACGAGCTCTACACCCTCCTGGTCAGGCACAAGGCGGCCTGACCCTGGATTGCCCCCCGCGGGGCGGCGCCGCGCCGCCGTCCCGCGCCGTCCCGCTCCGCTAGGATTGCCCGCCATGTCCCCCTATTGGCGGCTTTCCGGCTGGTATTTCTTCTATTTCGCCTACATCGGCGGATTTTCCTCGTTTTTCACGCTGTATCTGCAGCAACGCTCCCTGAGCGCCTGGGAGATCGGCGTCCTCATGTCCGCGATCCAGCTGATGCGCCTGGTGGCGCCCGCGGGCTGGGGTTGGATCGCCGACCGCTACGGGCGTCGCGACGCCATGGTCAAGGCTTCCGGAATCCTGACCCTGGCGAGCTTCGCCGGCTTCTTCGTGGTCGACGGGTTCGCCGGCCATCTTTTCGTCATGATCGCGATGGCGGCGGCCTGGAGTGCGGCGCTGCCGCTGATGGAGGCCAAGACCCTGGATGCCCTGCGCGGCCGGGTCGAAGGCTATGGCCGGATCCGCCTCTGGGGATCCGTGGGGTTCATCGCGGCCGTGGTCGGGGTGGGCGCCTGGCTCGAGACGCGGCCCCTGGCGAGCCTGCTGTGGATCTGCACGGCCCTCCTGGTCGGGCTGGTCGCCTGTGCCATCGCCCTGCCGCCGTCGAGCACCGGGTCCGCCAGGCAGACCGGGCGGGAGGGTGCCGGCCTCGGTCGGCCACGGGTGATGGCCCTGCTGGGGGCCTGTTTCCTGATGGCCGCGGCCCACGGCGCCCTGTACGTCTTCCTGTCCATCCACCTGGTGGATCAGGGCTACGGCAAGGCCCAGGTCGGGATGTTATGGTCCATCGGCGTCCTGGCCGAGATCCTGGTGTTCCTCGCCATGCCCTCGTTGCTGCGCGTCTGGTCTTTGCGGGCCGTGCTCATCGTCTGTTTCGCGGTGGCGGTCGTGCGCTTCCTGATCATCGGCTGGCTGGCCGGAACCGTCGCCCTGCTGGTGATCGCGCAACTGATGCACGCCATCACTTTCGGCGCCTACCATGCGTCCGCCGTGGCGGCCCTCAACCGGTGGTTCCCGGCTTCCCACCAGGCCCGGGTCCAGGCCCTGTACAGCAGCGTGTCCTTCGGTGCCGGCGGCATGTCGGGGGGGCTGCTGGCCGGGTGGACCTGGGAAGCCCTCGGTGCGGGCATCACCTTCAGCATCGCATCCGGTTTTGCCGCGATCGGTTTGGCCCTCGTGGTGGCCTTCGTCCGGGAAGCCGACGACGCGGACCGGAAACACGCCGCAAGCCCTTGATTTCAGGCCCTGCTGCTGCGCTGCAGCGCGAAGCTATGCCATAATTCCCGGCTCCCCTGGAGCAGCCCATGGCCAAGACTCTTTACGACAAGCTTTGGGAGAGCCACGTCGTCCGCACGGAGCCCGACGGAACGGCCCTCCTCTACATCGACCGTCATCTGGTCCACGAAGTGACGAGCCCGCAGGCCTTCGAAGGCCTGAAGATCGCCGGCCGCAAGCCCTGGCGCATCGCTTCCATCGTGGCAACGGCCGACCACAACACGCCCACCCGCGATTGGGAGAAGGGCATCGAGGATCCGGTCTCCCGGCAGCAGGTGGAGACCCTGGACAGCAACATCCGGGAGGTCGGGGCGTTGGCCTATTTCCCCTTCCGCGACCCGCGCCAGGGCATCGTCCACGTGATCGGCCCGGAGAACGGCGCGACGCTGCCGGGCATGACGGTGGTATGCGGGGACTCGCACACCTCGACCCACGGCGCCTTCGCCTGCCTGGCGCACGGCATCGGCACGTCGGAGGTGGAGCACGTGCTGGCCACCCAGTGCCTGTTGCAGAAGAAGTCGCGTGCGATGCAGATCCGCGTGGAGGGCAGCCTCGGCCGCCGGCGACGGCCCTGCCGATCGCCGAGAAATCCAGGTGCTCCGTGAGCAGGGCCCGCAGCGGGGCGTTGTCGAGGAGCGAGCGCGGCGACTGGCGGACCAGCCAGCCCAGGAAGATCGCCGACCCCCAGCGCAGCGCCAACCCGGCGAT
>DAOLKI010000106.1:0-7603 GCA_035331665.1 Rhodocyclaceae bacterium | reverse complement strand
CGCGCCCCCGGGCATGCGGGCCCACGTCGGCGACCCCGGGCGGGATCCGGTCCGGCCCGGTACGGCGCAATTCGTCGCGGCGCGCTGAAACCGTACCGCTCAACGGTTGGAGAATTCCTCGGCCAGCGATTTCCGGACCTCCGCCTCGGCGGCCCCGAGCACGGATCCCATCGCCCGCAGCACTTCGCCGCGCAGGGCGGTGGCCTCCTCCGCGAGCCGCCGACGCTCCGCCGCGGAGGGTTCCGGGGACTCCCCGCCTTCGGCCGCCGCCGCGACGGACCGGCGGATCAGGCTGAAGAACAGGGAGAGGTTGTCCTCGGAAAACAGCCTGCCCAGCATGCGATCGGGTTCCAGGCGGTCGAAAGGATCCGTTTCCGCGCGGACGGGCGACAACGGCAGGGTCAGGACACAGGCGACAAGACAGACGGAAAGGCGGCGCATGGACAGCTTCCGGGCCAGGGGATGAGTCCTTAACGCGCGGCGCGGCAAAAGGCATACGCGGCCGCTGCCCCCTCCTCCGACCATCCTGTGCGGCACCCCCGTCGGGTCCCCGCCGTCCGCAGGGCGGCCTCGGCCATCCCTCCGCGTCACGGTTGCCGGGAAGGTCTAGACTGGCTCCGTTACCATCCTTGGAGCATCGCCATGTTCGACCATCTCTTCACCGACGAGCAACGACGCATCCGCGACGAGGCGCGTGACTTCGTGCGGGATACGCCGCGGCGCCTGATCCTCGACATGGACGATGAGAAGACCCGTTTCCCGAGGGAATGGCTGAAGGAAGCCGGGCAGCGGGGATTGCTCGGCGTACGCCACCCGGTGCGCTGGGGCGGGCGCGGCATGGACTGGGTGACGGCCTGCGCGGTGAGCGAGGAGATCGGCACCCTCAGCTACGAACTGGCTTGCGTGTTCGGCGTCGGCGGTGACCTGGTCTGCGATGCCATCATCGCGCACGGCACCGACGAGCAGCGCGAACGCTACGTGAAACCGCTGCTCGCCGGCGAACTCTTCGCCGCCGAATGCCTCACCGAGCCGCGCGGTGGTTCGGATTTCTTCGGTGCCACGGCCACGGCCGAGGATCGCGGCGACCATTTCCTGCTGAATGGCCAGAAGCGCTTCATCGTCGGTGCCGAGGGGGCCGACTTCTTCCTCGTCTATGCCCGCACGGACAGCGATCCGCAGGCACCACCGCAGAAGAGCATCTCCTGCTTCATCGTGGACCGCGGCCCCGGGGTCGAAGTGAAATACCTCTACGGCCTGATGGGCTGCCGCGGCGGCGGCACCGGCCGACTGGTGTTCAAGGACGTCAAGGTGCCGAAGGCGAACCTGCTGGGCGGATTGCATGGCGCCTATCCGGTCTTCACCACCATGATGGTGCCGGAGCGCCTGGGCACTGCGGCCATGACCATCGGACCGGGTCGGGCCGCCCTGGACGTGGCCACCTTCTACACTTCCCGCCGCAAGGCCTTCGGCCAGGTCATCAACCGCTTCCAGGGCGTGAGTTTCCAGGTGGCCGAGGGGGCAATGCTGCTCGATGCCTGCCGGTCCCTGGTCCACGCGACGTCGGTGGCCGCCGACCGGGGCATGGAAACGAACCGGCTGCGCCGCATGGTCTCGGTGACCAAGAAATTCGTCACCGAGTCCTGCCAGAAGGTCGTGCACAACGCGATGCAGGTCGTAGGCGGCATCGGTTATACCAATGTGCTTCCCCTGGAGAGGATCCACCGGGACATCCGCCTCGCCTCGATCTGGACCGGCACCAACGAGGTGATGGCGATGATCGTCGCCCACGAGTGGTACCGGGAGGCCTCCGAGGCGAGGGCCGCCGGGAGGGCTCTGCAGACCCGGGATTACGTGGCGGATGCACCGGAGGCCGACGCCCCGGACGAACTCATCTACGGCTGACCCGCGGCCAAGGGAAGTACCGGGGTCGCCCTTCCACCGCGCGACCCGCCCGCTCGCCCGACGTCAGCGCCGGGCCGGTGGTAAAACGCACTGATGCACCGACCGAGCCTCCGGCTTCTTACGCTCCTCACCATCCCACCGCTCATGTGGGCCGGCAATGCCGTCGTCGGCCGGCTGGTGGTGGACAGCATCGGTCCCATGTGGCTCAACGTGGGCCGATGGCTGGTGGCTTTCGCCATCCTGCTGCCCCTGGGCCGACGGGCCCTCGCGGGCCCGGCGTCCTGGCGACGGATAGGGGAGCGTTGGCGCTACCTGGCGGTGCTGGGTCTCCTGGGGGTCGGCACCTACAACGCGCTGCAATACCTCGCATTGCGCACCAGCACGCCTGTGAACGTCACGCTGATCGCGTCCAGCCTGCCGGTATGGTCCATGGTCCTGGGCGTGCTCCTCTACGGCACCCATCCGAACCGTATGCAACTGGCGGGCGCGGTGTTCTCGCTGGCGGGGGTCGGCACCGTGCTGACCAGGGGGGATTTCCATGCCCTGGCACAAATACGCCTCGTCCAGGGAGACCTGCTGATGCTGGTGGCCATCCTCGGCTGGGCCCTCTACAGTTGGATGCTGGTGCGCCCGCCCGAACACATGAAGGGCGACCGCCGCCCCGACTGGAACTGGGCGGACTTCCTGGTAGCCCAATGCGTGTTCGGGATAGGCTGGACCTTCGTCGGCGCCGGGCTTGGCGAATGGCTGATTCCTTCCGTCCCCCTCCGCTGGTCACCCGGCCTCGCCGCGGCCATCCTGTTCGTGGCCGTGGGCCCTTCGGTCATCGCCTACCGGTCATGGGGACTGGCCGTGGCAGAAGCCGGGCCAGAGATGGCGGCCATCTTCTACAACCTGACGCCCCTCTTCGCGGCGGTGCTGTCGGCAGCGCTCATTGGCGAAGGGCCCCGTCCTTACCACGGACTCGCCTTCGCTCTCATCGTCGCCGGCATTCTCGTTTCGTCCCGGGGAGCGCCGCGCCTGTCTGCGGCAGCGGTCGGCCGGCCGCGCGACTGAACGCGATGCAACCATCGCCGCGCCCCTGAATACGGGGCGGATGTCATTCCCACTCGATGATCGGGGTTGTTTGTTCAGGGCTCAAGTGATCCGTTCGGACTATTGCATCGGCATGGCGTCTCAGGTAGAACTGCCGATGCGCAGGATTCCGGAATCCGTCGGAGCCCCGGTCACCACGGGTCTCCGCCGCCATGTCAGGAGACACCCCATGCGACCGTTCATGCAGGTACTGGCCGGCACCCTTTGCCTCGCCCTCGCCGCCCTGCCGGCCGCTGCAGCCGAAGACGTGGTCGCCACGGCCAGGCAGAACACCGTGGCGGAGGTTATCGATACGAATGGAGGCACCACCGCAAACGCGGTATTCGGCTCTGCATCCGCCACGACGACACGCACGCGGATCGACGCGGAGACGGGCTCCTCGGATGCGCAGACAAGGCATTTCGACGCGATCGGGACGAACAAGTCCACGTTCAAGCTGTGGAACCTGGGCACCGGGTCGGCGCTCTCGACCGCCGAGGCGAAGGCCATCGACCTCAGCTTCAATTTTCGGGTTCTGGGCACGAACTGGCTCGACGAATCGGCGGATTCCGCGGGCTCCTACGGGCCGGCCCACAGCTTCAACATGGGCTATTCCTTGAAGGTCTTCGCCGGCGTAGGCTATGCCGAGGCCGACGGCTATACGGCGCGGTCATGCGGAGGTTCTTCGTGCTCCTTCAGCCCCGGCCAGTCCATGGCCGGCACATTCGATTTCGTTCTTGCGCTGGGCTGGGACGGCGCAACCCTGTTCAGCAACAGCGGCATCATCACGATGTCGTTGCAAAGCCTGTCGGGTGGCCCCGCGACCACCCGGGGAACGTTGCTGCTCGAGAGCATCGACCTCACCGGCGGCACCGCGCCCGCCGGCGGCCTCGGCATACGCCTGGACCAGACGGGGCAGATCATCCCGATCGCCACCGTCGTGCCCGAGCCGGAAAACTGGGCGATGCTGCTGGCCGGGCTGGCCGCCGTCGCAGGCATCGCCAGGCGGCGAACCCAGCCGTCCTGAGGCGCGGCCGCGACCGGCGGGTCGCGGAAAAAAAAGAGCCCGGCCGGAGCCGGGCAACGTCCAGTGTGCCTGGACGGGGAGGAGACAGCTGGATCGGTCAGATTCAGGGCATGGCCTCGATGCGGGCAGGGATGTGTTTGTGCCACGGCGTTCCGGCGAAAGGGTCCCGGTCCTCGCCGGAACTCAACTCGTTGGGCGGCAGTCCGGCCATGCCCGCGTCGCCATCGCTGCCGGCATATTCCACGCCCATGCCGTTGGGCAGGGAAACGTGTCCCGGCATCATCGCGTCCGACAATTCGACGGGCACCACCCCGGCGCCCCGGCGGGTGGTCACGCGTACCCGCCCCCCCGCGGACACGCCGACGCGTCGCGCATCATCGGGATGCATGCGCAGCGCCCCCGCTGCATCCTTCTTGCGCCAGGCCGGATTGCGGATGATGGTGTTGGCGGTATACCCGCGGCGCTCGCCGGCCGACAGCACGAATGGATACTCGGGGTCCTGCGGCACGTCGGGCGCCGCCCGGAGCCCGTCCAACTCCGGGAGAAGTTCCGGGATCGCCAGGTGAAAGCGCCCGTCCGCCGTGCCGATGCGCCGGAAGCAGTCCTCCCATTCGTCCTCGGCGAAGACCAGGCCGCTCGGGCGGGCGAGCATCGCGTCGAACAGCGCGTCCGCGGCATCCGGCGGCGACCCCGTGAAACCTGCCCGGGCGAGCGCCTTGCGCTGCCGCGGCGCGACCGTCTGGCAGACTCCCCAAAGCGCGGCCGCCTCGGCATGGCCTGGCGGAAGCAGATCCCCGATGGCCCGGTAGAGGATGACCGCGCCCAGGGGCAGCATCGCCGGGTAGGCGGTCGCCAGTTCGAAGAACTTGGCGCGGAACTGCGCCCTGCCCGCCTGCCAGGCGGACCGGAGCGCCGCCACCCCTTCCCGCGGCATGGCCCCCAGGGCCTCCACCAGGCGGGAATGCAGCTCGGCTTCCGAGAACAGGCCATGCCGGGGTTGCAGCAGCGCTCGCCGCAGATGGAAGTAGTTGCGCGGGAACTCGAAATTGAAGAAGGTGGCCTCGGCCTTCTCGAACTGGCTCGCCACGGGCAGGACGTAATCGGCAAGGCGCGCCGTCTCCGACAGGGCCACGTCGATCACCACCAGCAGGTCCAGGGCCGCGAGGGCTTCGCGCATGCGCGGTCCGTCGGCGAGCGAATGGGCCGGGTTGCCGCTTTCCACCAGCATCGCCCGGAAGCGCTTCGGGTGGTCCGACAGGATCTCGTCGGGAATCAGGTTGCAGGCCACGAGGCCGCCGATGATGCGGGAACCGGTGACCGGACTGCGTCGCCCTTCGCCGGACCCGCCGTCGCCGCCTCCGAACAGCGGCACCAGGCTCGCCGGCCGATAGGCCGTTCCCGGCTTGCCGAAATTGCCCGTCAGCAGGATCAGCAGCTTGTGCAGGTAGGAGGCGAGGGTCGAGTGCCGGTTCATCTGCACCCCGAGGTCCTCGAAGGACGCCACGCTGTTGGCCCGTGCGATGCGTCGCGCCGCGTCCCGCACCGTTGCCTCGTCGATGCCGCAGCGGACGCAGTATGCGGCCACCGGGATGTCCGTGAACCGGGGCAACACGGCGTCCAGACCTTCGGCATGGGCGGCGAGCCAGTCCCGGGCGATCAGGCCCTCCTGGACGACGACGGCCACCAATGCCGCAAGGAGCCAGGCATCGGTGCCCGGTTTCGGGCGCAGGTGGATGTCGGCCATTGCCGCCGTTTCGCTGACCCGGGGATCGATGACGATCAGGCACCGGGCCGGGTCCCGGGCGATCTCCTTCAGGGTCACCCGCGCGCGGGCGATGCCATGGGAATGCCAGGGATTCTTGCCGATGAAGAGGGCCACCTCGCAGTGCTCGAAATCGGCGCGCACGAAACCGCCGATCATCCGGTCCGACACCCAGAACTCGCCGGTCTTTTCCTGGGCCAGGGCGCTGGAGCGATAGCGGGACCCCAGGACCGCCCGGGTGGCCCGCCCGTAGGCCCCGGGCAGGTGGTTGCCCTGCCCTCCCCCGCCGTAATAGAAGATGGTGTCGCCCCCCCAGGTGTCGCGGACGGCGGCGAACCTTTGCGCCACCTCGCGGATCGCGGTATCCCAGTCGATTTCCTCGAAGCTGCCGTCGGGCCGGCGGCGCAGGGGCCGGGTCAGGCGCTGGCGACCGTTCTGGTAGTAGTCGAGCCGGGCCGGTTTCTCGCACGCATACCCCTGCGACGCGGGGTGGGCGTCGTCGCCGCGCACGCGGGCCAGGTGGCGTCCGTCCTCGCCGCCCAGCTGGACCTCCAGGCCGCAGTTGCATTCGCAGAGGATGCAGGCGGTCGGATGCCAGGGATCGTCCTGGCGGTCGGGCTGTGCATTCATGGGCGGCTCCGGGTCGTCGGGTGGCGGACGTCTCAAGCCTAACCGAAAATGGTTGCGAAACGCAACTATTTACGAGGCAGGGCCTTTTCGGGCATAGTCCGGCCATGGCACGCAAACGCTTCTCGGAAATGCACTGCGGTGTCGCCCAGGCGCTGGAAGCCCTCGGCGACTGGTGGACCCTGCTAATCATCCGCGACGCCTTCTTCGGCGTGCGCCGCTTCACGGATTTCCAGGCCAGTCTGGGCATCGCGCGCAACATTCTGACCGACCGCCTGGCCAGGCTCGTCGACCACGGCATTCTCGATCGGATCGATGTGGGAGATACCGGCCAGCGTTTCGAGTATCGCCTGACCCCCAAAGGCGAGGGCCTGCTCCCGGTTCTCACCGCCCTCCGGGAATGGTCCGACGATTGGGTTTTCGGGCCCGGCCGGGAACCCGTCGTGGCGACCGAAAAGGCGACGGGGCGTCCCGTCCCGAAAATGCGCGTGCGCGGCGCCGACGGGCGCGAACTGGCCCGCCACGACCTGCGCATCGTCCCCGGCCCCGGAGCTTCGACCCAGACGCTGGAGATGCTGGCGCGCCGCCCGCGCGCCAAGCAGGCCCGCCAGACCTGATCCGGCGCCTGGCCGGACATTGCCGGCGCGGGCGACCGATTCCCTCAGAAATCCAGCTGCAGCGCCGCCAGCCGGGCGTAGAGCCCGCCCTGCCGGCGCAGATCCTCGGGCGTCCCGGTCTCCACGATGTGCCCCCGGTCCATCACGACGATGCGATCCACCTTCTGCACCGTTGCCAGCCGGTGCGCGATGACCAGCGTCGTGCGTCCCTCCATCGCCGCGGCAAGGCCCTTCTGCACGAGGATTTCCGATTCGGCGTCGAGGGCGCTCGTCGCCTCGTCGAGGAGCAGCAGCGGTGCGCCCTTGAGAATCGCGCGGGCGATAGCGATGCGCTGCCGCTGGCCACCGGAAAGCCGCGTACCCCGCTCGCCGAGGAAGGTGGCATAACCCTCCGGCAACCTCTCGATGAACTCGTCCACCCGCGCCGCCCGGGCGGCCGCCAGCACCTCGGCGTCGGTGGCCGTGGCGCGGCCGTAGCGGATGTTTTCCAGCGCATCGGCGGAGAAGATCACCGGATCCTGGGGCACGATGGCAATGCCGCCGCGCAGGTCGTGGAGGCGCAGTTCCCGGATATCCTGGCCATTGATCAGGATG
>DAOLKI010000105.1:0-7616 GCA_035331665.1 Rhodocyclaceae bacterium | reverse complement strand
GGAAATCATCCACGCATTTCATCGTCGTCGGGCCCTCCGGGGCCTCTTCCTCCGCAGCCGACGCTTCCGCAAGCGTATCGGCGTGAAAAGGCGCCATTATGGGCCATCCGGGCTGGCACGAGGCTTACAAAGTGCCCCGATGTCGACCGGATCGCGCCGGCGCGGCGACGGCTTCGACCGGGGGGCTCGGGAGCGCCGGCGACGATGCCTCCGGGAGCCGGAACGGCCGTCCCGCTGGCGCTTCGCGGACTCGTCGTCGGCGCGGCGCCGCGTAGAATCGGACGGGCGGCGATTGCCGAGAACCGGTGGGACAGCGACGCAGGAGAGGGCGATGCAAGACATGACTGGAACCCGGAGGGTGGACGCGGCCCTCGCGGCGATGGCCGCCGATTACGCCGCCGCACCGGCCGCGAGGAACATGCTGATCCTGCTGGCGGCAATCATCGTGCCGCTGCTGGTGCTGATCCTGATGCGTCTCCTGGACAAGGTGCTGCCTTCGGCCGGGGCCCTGGCGGTCTCCGTGGCCCTCGGCCTGGTGCTGCTCGGCGCGGTTGCCGAGATGGCATTCGGCGCCCTGCGCATCGCGCCCGCCGGCATCGAACGCCATTCACCCTGGTTCTGGCGATCGTGGCGCGTTCCCCGGCAGGAGATCGAGGAACTGCGCATGGAAAGGACAGGCAAAGGGCGCTATCTCGTCGTCGCGATGCGGGGCGGCGGCCTGCGCCGCGTCCCGTTCCGGCCGGGATTCGCGGCCGGCGCGGCGTTGCTCGAAGGCGGCCCGGGGCAGGCGTCGGGCGGATAGCCGGCCCATCCGGCCCGGCGATTGGCGCAGGTCAAGGCCGGACGGCGCATTTTTGCTAAGCTGCCGGCCTTTCCTCCGCGCGGGTGTGTTCCATGCAAGGTCTCCCGATGAAGATCGCCATCGCCGGCCTCGTCGTGCTGATGGGAGCCGTGTTCCTGTGGCGCCCCCTGACCATGCCGTTCTCCGGGGCGGTGGTGACGAACGATTTCGTGCTGCAGACGGCCGACGGACCCCTGGATTCCAAGGCGTTGCGGGGCCACGTCCTCGCGGTGGTCTTCGCGACCGTCGATTGCGGCCGTCCGTGCGCCGAGCGCGCGGACAAGCTCGCCCGGGCCTACGGCCAGCTCGCCGAAGGCGAGCGGGCCGCCGTGAAGATGATCCTGGTTTCCGCCGATCCGGAGCGCGATCCACCCGCGCGCATTCGCGACTATGCGAAAGGAATCCATCCGGACATGATCGGGGCGACGGGGACGGCGGAACAGGTTCAGGGCGTCGCCGACGGCTTCGCGGTGTTGATCAAGCGCAATCCCCCGGGCGGCGATGGGCCTGCCGTGTCCGTCAGTCAGTGGATCTACATGGTGGAGCCTGACGGACGCTATTCGTCCGTGCTGAACGACAATACAGGTGCGGACGCGATCGCCCAGTCCCTGCGTTCCAGGGTTCCTCCGCGGCCGGCCCTCGGACGCTGAGGCCGACCGACCCGGTCCGCCGAAAGCCGGGGCTTTCGCCAGCCCCGCGCAGTCAGGGCTTCTGAATCCAGTTGCCCTGCTCGTCCTGGAACCACCACCCAGACTGCATCTCCTTGGCCCATTTTGCAGCCATCAGCCGCCGGAACTCGTCGACCGCATCCTTGCGGTTGTGCGCGTAGGCGATGGCGGCGATCAGTGCCTGCCGATCGGAATTTTCCGCGTCGATGAGTTTCTCGACGATCTGCCGGGTGGCCAGCTTTCCCAGCCGGGAGTTATCGCGAACGCCGAGGTCGCCGTTCTTCAGCTGCCCGATGACGCCTGGGTCGAGAAACTTGACGAGCCGTGACAGCCTCTGCTGCATGCTGTGGCGGATCGTCACGGTGAGCGGATTGGCGATGTCGAGGTTGGGGGCGGTGGTTTCGGCGGCGGCCGGCAGAGACAACGCCAGCGCGGCCAGCAGGGTAACGAGTTTCATGGGTTCTCCTTCATTCTGAACAACGCATCATCGCCACGGGGGACCCGGGCGGCAAGGCGCAAATAGGGGCATTCCACGCCGATACGGCGCCCGGCCGGGAATGGTCCGCAGGCAACGGGCGCGCCCGCCGGATGTCGCGTTTCATGGCACCTCCGTTGCGCGTCGTGCCGGTTCATCGGCCGGCCAGCAGCAGCCGCATGTCGGCCGCGATGCGGTCCGGGGTTTCGCCATGCTGCACCAGCAGGCGGAGCCGTCCCCGCGGATCGAACAGGTAGGTGCTGGCCGTGTGGTCGATGGCGTAGTTCCCGTGGGCGTCGGGCGGCTGCGGCACGTAGAACACCCTGAAGTCCCTGGCGACCGCCGCCGTCATTGCCGCGTCGCCGGAAAGTCCCGCGAAGCGTGGATCGAACCAGGGCACGTATTGGGCGAGCAGTTCCCGGGTATCCCGGGCAGGGTCCACCGTCACGAAAAGCACCTGCACCCGTCCGGCATCGTCGCCCAGCAACTTCATGACGCCGGCCATCGCCGAGAGTGTCGTGGGGCAGATGTCCGGGCAATGCGTGTAGCCGAAGAAGAGGGCGACCACCTTGCCGCGGTAGTCGGCCAGGCGGCGGAGTTGCCCGCCGTGATCGGTCAGGGCGAAGTCCCTGCCCCAGTCGGCGCCGGTGACGTCCGTGGCGTTGAAACGCGGTGTTTCCGAACAGGAGGCGAGGAGGGCAAGGCAGACCGGCAATACCCACCGGAAGGGCTGCCGCAGGGTCGCCGAACCGGCCGGTCGGAAGGGAAAAAACATCGAAAAATTATAGCACTGCAGCTGTTCTATACTGCCCGTTTTGACGAGGGAACGCAGTGAATCCGATTGCTTTGACCATCCCCGGCGGCGGGCCCGGACGGCTGGCCCGGGCCTGGCTGTGGCTGGGTCTGCTGGCCCTGATCGGTTCGGGCCTCCTGGCCATCCTGCTCGTGCTGTCGCGCACCCCGGGTATGCAGGATGTATTTCCGCTGCGCGACTTCTTCCGTTCCGCGCTGATCGTCCACGTGGACCTCTCGGTGGCCGTCTGGTTCATGGCCTTCGGGGCCGTGCTGTGGAGCCTGGCGGGCACCGCCGCCGGTATGGCGTGGGGATGGTTGGGCTTCGGTCTGGCGGCGGTGGGAACGCTGCTGATGACCCTGTCCCCGTTCATGCCGGAGACCCAGCCGCTCCTCAACAACTACATTCCGGTGCTCCAGCATCCGGTGTTCTATGCGAGCGCAGTGCTCTGCGGCGCCGGTTTCGCCGTCACGCTGGTGCGCGCGATGGTCACCACCTGGCCTGGCGTACGCACGGCCGGGCCCCTGCAATTGGGCGTGTTCCTGGCCGCCGTCGCGGGCTTGCTGGCCCACCTGGGCTTTTTGCTGTCCTGGTGGATCCTGCCGGCCGGCGAGGGGCAGAGCCATTTCGAGATGCTCTTCTGGGGCGGCGGCCACGTGCTCCAGTTCCAGCATGCCTATCTGATGGCGGTGTGCTGGCTCTGGATCGCCGCCCACCTGGGCGTCATGCCGGCGGTTTCGCCCCGCACGCTAGGTGCCTTCTTCGTTCTGGCGGCACTGCCGCTTGCGGCAGTGCCGTTCATGAACTGGGCCTGGCCGCCGGGTGATCCCCTGCATATCCTGTGGTTCGCCAAACTCATGGAGTGGGGCCATCCTTTCATGGCGCCGCTGATCCTGGTCTCGGTGGCGGGTCTTTGGCGCCTGCGGGGGGTCTCGGATCCGGCCCGATCAGCCTTTCTGGCGTCCTTCGTGCTGTTCGCCACCGGCGGCATCCTCGGTTACCTCATCCGCGGCGTGAATGTGGTGGTGCCGGCCCATTACCACGGCGCCATCGTCGGCGTGACGCTCGCGTTCATGGGCCTTGCCTTCGTGTTGCTGCCCCGGATGGGCTACCGGCCCGTGACCGGGCGGATGGCCCTCTGGCAACCCTACGTCTACGGCTTCGGCCAGTTGATGCACGTGCTCGGGTTGGCCTGGTCCGGCGGTTACGGCGTGCAGCGCAAGGTCGCTGGTGCCGAGCAGGTGCTGACCTCGCTGCCCCAGAAGATCGGCATGGGCATGATGGGCCTGGGCGGACTGATCGCGATCATCGGCGGCCTGCTGTTCGTGGTGATCTGCCTGCGGTCCATGTGGCCACGCGGGGAGGGCGCGAGGGCCGGCTGAGGGGTCGGCGGTTCCGTTGCGACGGAATCCGTCGAGTGGATTCCGGGCGCAAGGCGGAAAGGTGCATTGGGCCGCAGGAAAGGGTGCGGCGCATCCTTGCGTCCTCCGGCGTCGGCCGTATTCCGGGCGCCGTCGTGTTCGCCGGCGTGCCCCGGTGTTCCCGCGCCCGGGGCGGTCGGCCTTCTCCGCCGGCGGACGCAGAACCTGTGGATTCGCGCCCGGGACGCCACGCCCACGGAGCCATGCCATTCGGCATTCGTGCGGCGTCCCCCGCGCCCGGGACGCCTGCCTGATTCGCGGCCGTGGGTGCCGTTCGGTTCAGGCCGGCGGTGCCTTGTCCTCCGAGACCTGCAGGGCCATGGACCGTGCCGACAGGGTGAAAGCGTCGGAGAAGCACGTGGCGTCCTCGGCGCCCTGCGCCTTGAAGTGCGGGAATACGGCCTCGACCATGCGCACGGAGCCGCAAGCGTAGATCTCGTGGCCGCGCAGGCTCGGGAAATCCTCGAGGATGGCCTCATGCACCAGTCCCGTCCGTCCGGTCCAGTGGTCCTCGGGCCGCGGCTCCGACAGCACGGGGATGAAGTGGAAGTTGCTGTGGTCCCGCGCCCATTGGGCCGGCAACTCGGGCATGTAGAGGTCTTCGGGGCGGCGCACACCCCAGTACAGGTGGATGGGACGCCGGATGCCCTTGTGGAAGGCATCCTCCACCATGCTCTTGACCGGCGCAAAGCCTGTGGCGCCGGCGACGAAGATGATCGGGCGGGTGGATTCGCGCAACACGAAGTCGCCGAACGGACCCTCGAAGCGGAGGGCGTCGCCGACCTTCATGCGCTCGAAGACGTGGGTCGTGAAGCGCCCGCCGGAAACCAGGCGGATCTGCAGTTCGACGAGGCGGTTCTGGTAGGGCGGCGTCGCGAACGAGAAGGCGCGCCGTTCCCCGTCCTCCAGTATGACGTTGATGTACTGCCCGGCCTTGAAGACGATGCGTTCGCCCTCGGGCAGTGCGATGCGCACCCGCATCACGTCGTGGCCGAGCCGGTCCATCTCGACGACCGTCCCCGCGTACTCCTTGACCGGGTTGAGGATGCGGCTCTCGTCCACCGTGAATTCGATTTCCGCATCGTCCAGCGCCGTGGCGCAGCAGAGCAGCACCTTCCCCTCGGCACGCTCCTCGGCGGACAAGGCGTTGGCCTGGTAAATGCCCGGGTCCACGTTGCCGGCCAGCACCGTGCATTTGCAGACCCCGCAGCCGCCGTTGCGGCACTCGAAGGGCAGCGGCAGTTCCTGGCGCAGGCCGGCATCGAGCAGGGTCTCGTCGAAGCGCACCGGCACGGTCTTGCCCGTCGGGTGGAAGACCACGTTCGCCGCGGACTTGGCCGCGCCGCGCCGCTTGGGCGGCAGCCAGGGCGTGAGGAACAGGACGATCGACGCTCCGATCACCAGGAACCAGACCTTCGCCGGGTCCCAGACGTAGATCAGCGCAAGGACCGGCAACTCGAACCAGTCGAACTGGAAGTTCTGCGGCACCACGGACAGATTCGCTTCCCCGCCCTGGCTGACCACCGGCTTCACGAGCGCCAGGGCCAGGAACATCAGCGTGACGGCCACGGCGACCGGCCGCGGCGGATTGATATGGGCCTTGGGGACGCGCTGCACGTGGATCCACATCACGAAGACGACGATCAGGGGGGCACCGATGTGGATGAAGGCGAGCAGTGTGAACAGGCGGCTGTTCACGCTGCCTTCGTAAAGGAAATTGCGGATCAGCGTGCCGTTGAACAACGGCAGCACGTCGAACCACTCGGCCACGGCCACCACCACGAACTGGGCGAGCTGGTCCCAGACCAGCATGAAGCCGTTCACGCCGGCGATGTAGACCATCCACAACAGGGCCACGCCGGATACCCACGAGAACCAGCGGAAACCTCGGTAGCGGTCGTAGGCGAAGTGCCGCAGCAGGTGCAGCAGCATGGTGAGGATCATGCCGTCGGTGGCGTACCGATGGATGCTGCGCATGATGCCGCCGGCCCACCACTGATCGTGGGTGATCGCCTCCACCGATTCGTAGGCATCGTGAACGCCCGTGTCGGCGAAGATGTACAGGTAGAGACCCGAAACGGCGAGGAGCCAGAACTGCCAGAAGGTGATGGTGCCGAGGTGGTAGAAGGGGTTCAGCTTGTCGCCGAACGCGTGGTTGAAGGTGTTCTCCGCATGCATGAAGAACCAGCGGAAGACTTTCTGTTGGGCCTTGACGAACATGGTCGGGTTCCGGTCTGGGTGTTCGGGCTCGGGGACTTATTTGAAGAACAGGCCGCCCTTGTCGGGATTGAAGTCGACGACGAGGATCTGGGCCGGTTGCAGCATCACCGTGTCCTCCTTGACGTGCTGGAATCCCTGCTGGCGGGCGTTGTCGTTCATGCGCACCGCAACCCGATGTTCTCCGGCGGCCAGTTCGAAACGGCGGTACACCGTGGCGATTCCGTCCTTGGACAGGCCCGTGGCCTGGATCACGCCCCGGTACATGGGCTTGCCGTCGATGTCCAGCTCGATGGTCAGCGGTGAGCGTTCGCGTGGGCACTCCATGGGGGCCCGCATGTTGGGCGGCAACTGCTTCAATTCCTCCGCGGTCCGTTTCCGGCATTCCCGGTCACCGAAATGGGCCAGCGAGAGCTTGACCAGGGCCTGGTCGGGAGCCAGATGCTGGTAGCGCGGGCTCGTGGCGAAGAATCCGATGAAGGCGGCGAAAGCGCCATAGAGAACGATCTGGCCGACGATCGCGACGGGTTTAGTGGCCATGGGGAATGCTCCTCCGGTGGAAGGGGGTGAGGCGGCTCGCCTCGTCCGCGTGCAATTCGAGGTCCTGGCGGAACTGGTGCAGCGCCGCCGCCAGGGCCGCGTCGTCTGTGGGTCCCGCCCAGGCCAGACGTACTCGTTCGCCGGGTACTTGCGTCCTCAGGTGGGGCTCCCGTCGGTGGGAAAGGCGCTGTTCGAGCCAATGGTTGCCGAAGCGGAAGGGGCAGCCGTCCGGCCGGCAGCCGGTGATCAGCACGCCGTCCGCCCCGCCCCGCAGGGCGTACTCCACGAAGGAAGGCGGCAGCATGCCGGCGCAGATCAGCGTGAAGGCGGCCGTGTCGGGGGCTGCCAGGCGCGATACGTCGGCGCCGCTCTCGCAGCCGAAGACGACGACCTTCGTCTGGCCGGCAAGGTGGGTCAGCCGCTCCTCCAGGGCGTGGCGCAGGACATCGATGGGCTGCTGGGGCATGTCGATGCCGGTGACCAGCTTCTCGTTGCTGCGGAAGGGCGTGGAGGAGGGGCAGGCGCCGACGCAGATTCCGCAGCCCGCGCAATTCGCGGCATCCACGACGGCGATCTGGTGGCGCGGTTTGAACGGATGCGGCTCCATGGTCACCGCGCCGTAGGGGCAATCCACATAGCATCGCCGGCAGCCGTTGCAGTT
>DAOLKI010000104.1:0-7675 GCA_035331665.1 Rhodocyclaceae bacterium | reverse complement strand
AGCGGCGCACGGTCACCGTGCGCTGGCCGGTAAACGTGTCCTCGGCCACCGCGGGCGGCACGGAATCCTGGTCGAAGCCGATCGTGGCCGCGCCGACGGCGTCGTCATCGAGAACGTAGACGTTCGGCGAATTGAACAGGCCGCTGGTGCTGGTGACGGCGTTGGACACCGGCGAGAGCCGGACGAAGAACTGCTCCTGGTCGGGCTCGACGCTGGCGTCGCCGGCCAGGAAGATGGTGAAGGGCGCTTCCGTCGCGCCGGCCGCGAAGGTGACCGTGCCGGAAGGCACGACACCGCCCACGAAATCGAAGGCGTTCACGGCGCCGATGGTGACGCCGTCCCCGGCCAGGGGCACGACGTTCCAGGCAACGGTGGACGCGCTGTTGGTGGAACCCGGGGCCACGCCGTCGGAACGGCGCACGACGCCGATGACCTTGCGGCCGGCGCCGCCGCCCGTGCCCTCCGGAATCATGACGGACTCGGAACTCTGCACCCCCAGGTTGTCCAGCCAGCGGAAGCCATAGCTCGGGCCGTCGTCGTCCGGGATGAAGTAATTGACCGTGTCGAGCGGGCCGACGGTGCCGCCGGTGGCGCCGCTGAGGCGCACCCGGAAGGACTCGTTCTGCTCGGGCAGCGTGTCCGGGTTGAGGGTGAGGGTCACGTCGGCCGACACCTGGCCGGCCGTGAAGGAGACGACGCCCGCCGTGGCCCCGACCAGGTCGGCGGCGCTGGCCGCCGTGCTGCCCAGGCGGGTGGCGACGAAGTCCGTCGTCCAGGTCACCGTGGCGGCGCCCAGCGTGCCGCCGGCATAGCGCGAAACGGTGAAGATGCGCGAGCTGGTGAGTCCGCCCGTCGTCCCCTCGTAGGACAGGCCCGTGGTGGAGCCGGGCGCGAAGGTCGCGGTGGCGATGTTGAACTCGCCGCTGACCGTCAGGTTGGCCGCATCGTCGTCCTGGATCTGCAGGCGGCGGAAGCTGCCGCTGCCGCCCACGACATTGGCATTATCGGCGGAGACCAGGCGGAGCTGGTAGTTCTCCAGGCGCTCGGGCGTCGTGTCGTCGGCGACGGTGATGGTCAGGAAGGCGACCGTCTGGCCGGCGAAGAAGGTGACCGCCCCCGTCGGGAAGGCGGTGCCGCCGAAGTCGGCGGCCGAGGCCGTCGATTCGAGGGAGATGTTGTTCGCCGCCGGGTCGGACTCGACGGCCCAGGACAGCACGGTGGCCGAGGTGAGGCCCGCCGTCTCGCCGCTGTTGCCGGTGCGCCGCACCTGGACGACCACGGACCCGGTGCTCTCCAGGACCGGCGTGGTCACGGAAACGGTCGGGTCGATGAAGACGTCGAGCTTGCGGCGGTCGTCGTCGGTCACCGTCACGTAGTTCGAGACGGTGGTCAGGGTGTTGGATGGATCGATGGCCGGCTGGATCACGCCGCCGACGGGGTTGGACAGGCGCACGACGAAGCGGTCGCCCTCCTCCGCCGCCGTGTCGCCGAGCACGAACACCGTGACTTCCTTGGCCGTCTCGCCGGCCGAGAAGGACAGCGTTCCCGCCGGCAGCACGCCGCCGGAGAAGTCGCTGCCGTCCATGCTGCTGTCGTTGCCCGGCACCTGCCAGACCACGCTGCCCGGGCGGCTCAGGTAGCCGCTGCGGGTGACGACGAAGCGCACCGCCGAGGTGCCGCTGTTGCCCTCGGTGATGACCGTATCCTTGCCCAGGCCGGGATAGACCTTGGGCGCCACCACGAAGGCCGTGTCGTCGTCGCGGATGATGACGTCCGCGTCGCCGTAGCCGGTGTCGATGCCCGCCGTCAGCGTGCCGGTCACCGTCGGGTCCGACAGGAGGACCGTGAAGGCCTCG
This sequence comes from Rhodocyclaceae bacterium, assembly GCA_035331665.1. Classification (GTDB taxonomy): domain Bacteria; phylum Pseudomonadota; class Gammaproteobacteria; order Burkholderiales; family Rhodocyclaceae; genus JAEUNJ01. The sequence goes on along the minus strand of DAOLKI010000104.1, from coordinate 5,819 downwards.
TCGCCCTCGGCCAGGCTGTCGCCCTTGACCCGGACGGTGACGACCTGATGCGCCTCGCCGGCGGCGAAGGAGACCGTGCCGCCGAAGGCCTGGCCGGTGCCGAAGTCGCCGGTGGTCAGATTGCCGGCCGACACCGAAGCCGCGTTCAGCAGCAATGTCCCGCCGCTCACGTTGCCGGCGGCGTCGTAATGCTGGCCATAGATGCGGTAGCCGCCCGTATGGCTGGAGGACCAGGTGATGTAGAAGCCGCCGTCGTTCATGGCGGTGACCGAGGGCTGGAACTGGTCGCCGGCGGTGGACGTGGCGACGCGGAACTCGCCGCCCACGGTGGCGCCCGAGCTGTTGTAGCGCTGCGCGTAGACGCCCGAGCCGCTGCCGTCCTGGTTGTACGAGGTCCAGGCGACGATGAAGCCGCCGTCGGCGAGCCCGGCCACGGTAGGCTCGTACTGATCGTTGGCCGTCGTGGTATTGACGCGGAACTCGCCGCCCACCGCGACAAACGCCGAGTCGTAGCGCTGGGCGTAGACGCCGGAGAGGTCTCCGTCCTGGAGGCTGGAGGTCCACACGGCCAGGAAGCCGCCGTCCGCCAGATGGGCGATGACCGGTGCGTACTGGTTGTTGGCCGTGGTGGTGTTGAGCAGACGCTCGCCGCCCACGACGGCATTCGAAGCGTTGTAACGCTGGGCGTAGATGCCCGTACCACTTCCGTCCTGAAGGTTCGAGGACCATGCGATGACGTAGCCGCCGTCCGGGAGCCACACGACCGCCGGGGTCTCCTGCTTGTCCGCGGTGGTCGTGTTGACCCGGAATTCGCTGGAGACGGCTGTGCCGCTGGAGTTGTAGCGCTTGGCGTAGATTCCGCGAGTCCCGCCGGACCCGGAACCGCCGTCCTGCTCGGACTCCCACGTCACCAGGAATCCTCCGTCGTTCAAGCCGGTGACCTTCGCGTTCCTCTGCGAGTTCAGTGTCGTGGTGTTGACGATGAACGGGGTCGCCAATGCCGTACCGCCCGAGTTGTAACGGCGCCCGTAAACCCCGTAGAAACTGCCGTCCTTGTTCGAGTCCTCGTAGACGATGACGAAACCGCCGCCGGTCAGCGCGGCGATCGACTGGTTCTGCTGGTTGCCGGTGGTGCTCGCCTGATTGACCAGGAATCCGGCCGAGTCCTGCGCCACGCCGGACGAATTGAACCGCCGTTCGAACACGCCGGACAGATCGCCGTCGTATCCACCGACGTCGGTGTAGGTCACGACGAAATCGCCGCTGGCAAGCGCCGCCACCGCCGGGGACATGCGGTCGTATTCGAAGGGCGCGTCGAGCCGGGTCTCGCCCCAGGTCGGCTTGTACGCCACGTCGGCGAAGGCGATGGTCTGGACGTTGGTGAGGGTGTCGGTCCCGTCGTTGCCGTCGGCCACGTTGGTGTCGGCGACGATGATGCTGCCGCCGGCCGTCATGGTGATGCTGTAGCCGGCGCGGTTGCCGCCGAAGAGGGCCACGTCGTTGCCGCCGCCGCCCACCAGCGTGTCGTTGCCGGCGCCGCCGGAAAGCGAATCATTGCCGGCCGTGCCGTTGATCAGGTCGTCGCCCGCCGTGCCGGCGATCGGCAGCTGCGCGATGCGCCAGGCCACCGTGCCGGGCTCGTCGGTGATGCCGGTGCGATAGACGTGGAAGAACACCGACTGCTCGCCGCTGCTGCCCTCGGCCACGTTGGGGGCCATGGCTTCGATGGCGTAATTGACGCCGTCCGTGGCGCCCGAGTAATCCATGTAGGCGCTGGTGAACGCGTCGATGTGGGTGACCGTGTCCAGCCCCACGTTCCACAGCATGCCGGCGGGACCGCCGACGTCGAGGAAATATTCGCCGGAGACGGCCGGCGCGAACTCGAGGAGGTATTCCTTGAACAGCGTGTTGCTCTCGACCAGCACGAGGTTCGCGCCGACGGCATTGGTGACCGAGCCGGAGACGCCGGCCTGCAGCAAGCCGAAGGTCGGGGTGGCGGCGCCCGCGAGCAGGGCATCCAGCCGGTAGCTGTAGGTGACGCCGGCCGAGAGATAGGGCAGGCGCAGCCAGTCGTGGTCACCGGTGGCCTCGATCACGCCGAAGAGGTCGAAGCCCTGCCAGCCGGCCGCCACCTGGCCGTGGGTGGCCGTGGAGGCGGCGAAATCGTCGTAATCGGTGCGCCGGGTCGCCAGCGCGTAATCGCCGGTGCCCAGCCCGGTCTTGTCGCGCATCTCGATGAAGTAGGTGCCGCTCACCGTCGGCGTGTAGGTCAGCCGGGACCAGGTGCCGCCCAGCCCGTTGTCGTCGGAGGCGAGCAGCGTGTTGCCGTTGGCGGCATAGAGGCTCACCACCGGATCGACATTGCCCGCGCCGGGCGGGGCGATGCCGACGAACTCGTAGGTGAAGCCCGCCGCCAGTTCCACCTTGAACCAGTCCTTGTCGCCCGGCAGCTCGATGCGGGCGCGGGACGTGGCGAGGCCCATGCCGGCGGCGATGGGCAGGGCGGTCATGGTCGTGGTGCCCAGCACCGCGGTCGACGTGCCGATGAAGGCGTCGTCGTCGCTCAGGATAGTGGCATAGGTCCAGGCGGCCGGGCCGCCCAGGGTGTCGGTGCCCTTGAAGATCTGGACGTTGATGGATTCGTCGCGCTCGGAGGCGTCGTAGTCGCCCCGCACGAAGACCGTGAACAGGGCCGACACCTGGCCCGCGGCGAAGGATACGGTACCCGTGGGCGCCGTGCCGCCGGGGAAGTCCACGCCGTTGGCGCTCTGGCCGGGCGTCCAGGTCTGCACCACGGCCCAGGTGATGACCTCCGCGCCGCCGGCGTTGGCGCCCCGGTCGATGCGGAAGGTGAAGGGCGTCGCGGCGGTGGCCGCGCCGCTGCCGTCGTTGAACTCCCTCAGCTTGGCACCGCCCTCGGCCTTTTCCTGGACCAGGGGCGCGACGGAATAATCGTCGTTCTGGATGCTGCCGGCGGCGCCGACCTGCCCGCCGAGGATCACACCCCCCAGATCCCCACCGCCGCTGGCGCCGTTCAGGCGGACCTGGAAGCCCTCGTCCGGCTCACCGAGGTTGTCGCCCTGGACCGAGACAGTTATCTGGCCACTCGTGGAACCGGCGGCGATGGTCGCCGTGCCGGAAGGCAGCAGCCCCCCGGCGAAATCGGCGGCGCCGGCGCGGTTGCCGGTGGACGGGATCACCTGCCAGGTGACGTAAATGTCGGAGCCGGAGGTCGAGGAGGCCCGCAACTGGACGTCGAACACGAAATCGGTGGCGCCGCCATTGCCCTCCGCCTTGGAGACGGTGGTGCCCGCGTCGAAATCGACCCAGGCGCCGGCCTGGCCGGCGATCAGGTTGAAGGTGCCGGTGCCGGTGCCGGCGTTGTCGCTGACGGCCACGTAGAAGAGGCCGTCGAACGGGGCGATGGCGGTGATCCAGGCCTGGTCCGGATCGGTGGCGCTGAGCCCGACGGAAATGTCGCCGGGACCGCGGATCTCGAGCTTCGGCGCGAAGCCGGCAGACCCGGCCACGTCCACCAGGCCGGCGACGTATTTCTGCCCGGCGGTCAGGGAAACGGCGTAATAGTCCTTGTCGCCGGCGGCGCCTATGTTGCCCGTGATACGGACGGGGCCGGACAGGAGCGACAGGGTCGGCAGATGGTCGGTTATGTTGCCAGGCACGTCGCCGTCGTCGTTCCTCAGGACGAGATCCAGCACCGGCAGCGCCTGGGCGCCGGTGGCCGCATCCGCGACGATGAGCTGGAAGCCCTCGTCCGCCTCGGGGATGTCGTCCGCGTTGAAGAACTCGCTGATGACGGCGGTGGCCTCGCCGGGCGCGAAGGTGACGTAACCCGTGGGCAACGCGGTCGAGAAGCCGAAACCGAAGTCGTCGGCGTCCACGCTGGCGCCCGAGGCGGCCGGCAGGATCGCGTAGGAGAGCGTCGCGGCGGCGGTGGTGACCGCCCGCTGGACCACGTAACTGAAGCCGGCGTTGAAGGACGCGGTGCCCTCTTCCGGGTCCACGTTGAACAGCCGGTAGCTGTAGTTCGATGCGGAGTCATCGTCGTTGATGGTGGCGCCGCTGCTCGACGCGCCGATCACCGTGGCCGTGTCGGTGCCGAAGATGGTGACCCAGAAGTTCTCGTTCACCTCCCAGGCGTTGTCCCGGGCGATCATCACCGTGATGGTCGCCATGGTCTGGCCGGCGGAGAAATTCAGGGTGCGCACGGTGCCGTAGACGCCGGGCAGGAAGTCCGAGGGATCCGACGGTGCGCGGTTCTGGAAGGCGCCGCTGCCCACGTAGTAGCCGATCCCGGCCGCCGAGCCGACGCCGCTGCCCGAGCGGTATACGGTGAAGACCGCCGGCGAGGCGGTGACGGTGCCCGAGGGCGTGCCTTCGCTGAAGCCGCCGGCGCCATTGACGATGGAATAGATGTTGGTGATGGTCGCCGAGTAGGCCGCCGAATCCCGGATGTACGAATAGGCCGCCGCCGTGGTGCCGTCGCCGCCCTCGATCGCGAAACCGGCCGACGGCGTGGAGAGGACCACCGAGAAGGCCTCGTTGCCTTCCGCGCTCGCGTCGTTGGCCACCATGACCGTCAGCATCTGCACCCAGTCGCCGGGCTTGAAGCTGACCACGCCGGCGGTGGCGCCGCTGAAGTCGGCGGCCGTGGCGAAGGTCGCCGTGCCGGTGGCCGTGCCGAAGGTCTCGGTGAACGTCCCGCCCGGCGCGTTGAGGGTCCAATTGACCGTCGTGGCCGTGTCCAGGGCGCCGCGCCGATAGACGAAGAAATAGAAGGGGGTCGAAGTGCCGGTGGCATCCGGTTCGTAGACCGACGAGCCGAGGGCCTGCACACCCAGACGGCCGGTGGGCGCATCGGTGCCGGAGTACTTGTCGATGGGATCCAGCCAGGCCAGGTACTGGCCGAGCGTCTCGCCCGGGTCGGCACCCTTGATGCGGATCAGGTATTCGCCGGCGGACGGGGCCATGAACTGCAGGCTCTCCTCCGTATAGTTGCTGGCGTAGTCGGTGTCGTACAGCGACCCGGGCTGGACCACGATGCCGGTCGTCAGGTCCACGATCTCCGCGGTGAGGCGCATCTCGGTCGCGAACTGCAGGCGCAGGTAGTAGGACTTGCCGGCCTCGAGGATGGACTTGAAGGAATCGGTATCCTCACCGCCGCCGCCGGTGGTGCCGTTCTCCATCCAGCCGGCCACCATGCCCATGGGCGCGAGGCCGCCTGGGGTCGGCAGGGGCGGCGCCGCGGAGGATTGGGGCAGGTCGTCGGCATTGGCGGAGCGCGAGGACAGAACGTATTCGCCGAAGCTGCCGCCGACGCCGGAGACGCGCAGGTAGTAGGTGCCGTTGGCGGGTGGCACGAAGCCGATGCGCGACGTGAGCCCGCCGCCGCCGTTGTCATTGACGGCGAGGACGTTGCCCGCCGAGTCGAGCAGTTCGAGCCGCGGATCCACCGCCCCGCCGCTGCTGCCGCTGGGCGAGACTTCCATGGGCTGCACGGCGAAATGCACGCCGACGCCGCCGTAGAGATCCACCTTGAACACGTCCACGTCGGACGACGAGTTGATGCGCCCGACCATGGCGCCGCCCTGGGAGATGGCGAAGGTGGCGCCGGCGATGCTGTTGGCGAAATCGTCGTCGTCGTCGCGGATGATGCCCTGGACATAACCGCCCTCGGCCACCACCTGCGGCGAGTTCGGATTGACGATCTCGATGGAAAAGCTCTGGTCGCCCTCGACCGTGGTGTCGCCGGCGACGCGCACCGTCAGGTACTGGAGCGTCTGGCCGGCGGCGAAGGTGAC
>DAOLKI010000103.1:0-7763 GCA_035331665.1 Rhodocyclaceae bacterium | reverse complement strand
TCAGTCGGCCTGCTTGCGCAGGAAGGCCGGGATGTCGTACTTGTCCATCCCGCTCGACTGCATGGCTTCGACGGCGGCGTTGCGGGTGCTGGCGCGGCCGTGGAAGACGGAGGGCAGTTCCGGCTGCTCGACGATCAGGTTGTCGGTGCCGGTGCGCAGTCCGATCACGTCCGTGGCGAGCGGCACGGCCCGCGGCTTCGGCTGGATCTTCACCGCGCCGCCCAGGCCGGTTGCCACGACGGTGACGCGCAGCCGGTCCTCCATCTCCTCCTCGAAGACCGTCCCGAAGATGATGGTCGCATCGGGCGAGGCGTAGTGGCGGATCGTGTTCATGACCTCCTTGACCTCCTTCATGCCGAGGGAGGAGTTGGCGGTGATGTTCACCAGCACGCCGCGGGCACCGGACAGTTCGATGCCCTCGAGCAGCGGGCTTGCCACGGCGTCTTCGGCGGCGAGGCGGGCGCGGTCGACGCCGGCGGAGGTGGCGGAGCCCATCATCGCCTTGCCCATCTCGGCCATCACGGTGCGCACGTCCTCGAAATCCACATTGACGAGGCCCGGAACGTTGATGATCTCGGCAATGCCGCCGACGGCGTTCTTCAGCACGCTGTCCGCCTGCAGGAAGGCCTCCTGCATGCTGACGTCCTCGCCGAGGACCTCCATCAGCTTCTCGTTCAGGATGACGATCAGCGAATCGACGTTCTGGGCGAGTTCACCCAGGCCTTCCTCCGCGAGGCGCATCCGCTTGCCTTCGAATTCGAAGGGTTTCGTGACGACGGCCACGGTCAGGATGCCCATCTCGCGGGCCACTTCCGCGACCACCGGCGCCGCACCGGTGCCCGTCCCGCCGCCCATCCCGGCGGTGATGAAGACCATGTGGGCTCCGGACAGGGACTCGGCGATCCGGTCCCGCTCCGCGGCGGCGAGATCCCGGCCGCGGTCGGGCTTGCCGCCAGCGCCGAGGCCGGGCCCCAGTTGCAGCTTGTTCCCGGCCGAGGATTTCTTCAGGGCCTGGGCGTCGGTGTTGACGCAGATGAACTCCACGCCCTGGACGCCCGACCGGATCATGTGCTCGACGGCGTTGCCGCCCGCGCCGCCGATGCCGATGACCTTGATCACGGTCGGGTTGGGGTCCTTGTCTACGATTTCGAACATGCTCGCCTCCTTCTGTGTGCCACGACTGAAAGTGAATGATCAGAAATTTCGCTCGAACCAGGACCGCATGCGGGCCAGGATCTGCTTTGGGTTGCGCGTATCCCGCACCTTGAGCCCGCGGCGCCGTTGCGCGACGCCCTCCATGACGAGGCCCATGGCGGTGGAATAGCGCGGATTGCGTATCAGGTCCCTCAGGTTGCCGGCATAGGACGGCACGCCGAGCTTGACCGTGTTGTGGAAGATCTCCTCGCCGAGCTGCGTCATGCCCGGCATCGCCGCCGCGCCGCCCGTAAGCACGACGCCGGCGCGCAACAGGCGCTCGTAGCCGCTCTTCACGAGTTCCTCCTGGACCTTCTGGAAGATCTCCTCGATGCGCGGCTGCACGAAGCCGGCGAGGGTCTGGCGCGAGAGGCTGGAGGCCGGGCGGTCGCCGACCCCCGGCACCTCGATCATTTCCTCGGGATCGGCGAGCATCTGCAGGGCGACCCCGTAGCGGACCTTGATGTCCTCGGCGTCCTGGGTCGAGGTGCGCAGGGCGATGCCGATGTCCGAGGTCACCTGGTCGCCGGCGATCGGGATGACCGCGGTATGGCGGATGGCGCCCTGGGTGAATACCGCCAGGTCGGTGGTGCCGCCCCCGATGTCCACCAGGCATACGCCCACGTCCCGCTCGTCGTCGGTGAGCACCGAGTTGCCCGACGCGAGTGGCTGCAGCACCAGGTCCACGACCTCGAGCCCGCAGCGATGCACGCACTTGACGATGTTCTGGACCGCGGTGACCGCGCCGGTGACGATGTGGACCCGGACCTCCAGGCGCTTGGCATCCATGCCGTAGGGTTCCTTGACCCCGTCCTGGCCGTCCACGATGAATTCCTGGACCAGGGTGTGCAGGATCTGGTCGTCGGCGGAGATCGGCGTCGCGTTGGCGGCCTCGATGGCCCGCTCCACGTCGTAGGGCGTGACCTCCTTGTCGCGCACGACGGCCATGCCGTTGGAATCCTTGCTCTTGATGTGGCTGCCGGCGATGCCCGTATAGACCTCCTTCACCTTGCAGCCGGCCATCAGTTCCACTTCCTGGATGGCCCGGGAAATGGCATTGACGGTTTCCTCGATGTTGATCACCACGCCGCGACGCAGGCCCCTCGATTCCTGGGTGCCGATGCCCAGGATCACCGGCTGGCCCTCGGAGTCCAGCTCCGCGACGATGGCGACGATCTTCGAGGTGCCGATGTCGAGGCCGACGATCAGGTCCCGGTTTTCCTTGCTCACAAGACTCCCCTTCCCCCGACCCCCTCCGCGCGGCAGGTGGTGACGGGGGTCCGCCGCCGCGCGGCTCCGTTTTCGTGACTGCGCCCCTTTGTGCAGCCGCGCTGCATCCGGCTTGCCGGTGGGCGGCCGTGCGGGACGCTCATGGTTCCCCTCCCCCCAGCCCCCTCCCGCGAGGGGGTGACGGTGGGTCTCCGCTGCGCGGCTCGGTTTTCTTCGCTGCGCCCCTTCGGGCGGCCGTGCGGGACGCTCATTCCTATCCTTTGTCCGCCGCGCCGCGCCCGGGCCGCAGCGCGAATCCATTGGGGTAACGCATGTCCACCAGCAGCGCACCGACGCCGGCCTTGGCCCGGGCCGCCTGGTAGTAGGTGGTGAAGCGCGCGAGCCGTTCGCCCAGCGGGTGCTTCGCCTGGTCGCGGCCCAGATCCACCAGGACGCCGTCATCGAGCCTGAGTTGCCAGGCTTCCCGCGCGGACAGGATCACGGCGCGCGGCCGGCGGCCCACGGCCACCAGCACCTCGCTGAACTCCCGGTGGCGGGCCAGCACGCGCGGTGCGCTGCCTTCCGGGCCGGCGAACAGCGGAAGTTCGGCGGGCGCCGCGGCCTGGAAGACCTCGCCGAATTCGTTCACCAGGCGGCTTTCGCCGTCCACCCCCCGCCACCGGGCGACGGCCCGGTGTTCCTCGACCGCCAGTTCGATCGTGTCGGGCCAGCGGCGCCGCACGTCGGCCCGGCGCACCCAGGGCAGTTTTTCGAAGGCCTCCCGGGCACCGTCCAGGTCCACGGTGAAGAAGTTCCCGGCCAGCGCGGAGCGGGCCGCGTCGTCCAGTTGCGCATGGGTCACCCGCCGCACGTCGTTCGTCACGACCAGCTGCCGCAAGGGAAATACGGGCAGGCGCTGGAAGACCGTCACGGCCGCCCAGGCCAGCCCGGCCACCGAAAAGAAGATCAGCACGTCGGCGACGAGGTTCATCAGGGCGGGCCGGTCCCAGAATCCGTCGGCCGGCGGCGCGGGCTTGGCATTCCTCTTAGCCACGTCCGGCCCCCTCGAGAATCCGCAGCACCAGGTCGCCGAATCCGATGCCGGCCGCGCGGGCGGCCATCGGCACGAGGGAATGGCCGGTCATGCCGGGTGACGTGTTCATCTCCAGGAAGGAGAAACTTCCGTCGCCGCGCAGGATGAGGTCGGCCCGGCCCCAACCGCGACAGCCGAGGACCCGAAAGGATTGCAGGGCGCGTCGGCCGATTTCCGCCTCGATGGCCGGGTCGATGCCGGCGGGGCAGTGGTAACGCACGGCGTCGGTGAAGTACTTGTTCTCGTAGTCGTAGCCCGTCGCGGGCGGCTCGATGCGGACCAGGGGCAGCACCCGGTCGCCGAGGACGGCGGCGGTGAGTTCCTGTCCGGCGACGAACTCCTCGGCCAGCACCAGGGGGTCGAGTTGCGCAGCCGCCTGGTAGGCGGCGGCCAGTTCGTCCGCGGCGGCGACCTTCGTGACGCCGATGGAGGAACCTTCGCGGGCCGGCTTGACGATCAGGGGCAGACCCAGATCCGCGGCGACGGCGGCGAAGTCGGTGCGCGCCTCGAGGATCCGGTAGCGGGGCGTCGGCACGCCGGCGGCCAGCCATACGAGCTTGGTGCGCCATTTGTCCATCGCCAGCGCCGAGGCCATCACGCCGCTGCCCGTATAGGGAATGCCCAACGTCTCGAGGACGCCCTGGACGGTGCCATCCTCGCCGAAACGACCGTGCAGGGCGATGAAGGCCCGCGCATAGCCGTCGTCCTGCAAGCGCCAGAGGCTGGTCTCGGCCGGATCGAAGGCGTGCGCATCCACGCCGGCGGCCTGGAGGGCGGCGAGGACGGCGCGACCGGACATCAGGGAGATTTCGCGTTCGGCCGAGGTGCCGCCGAGCAGCACCGCCACCTTGCCGAATTTGCCTTCAGTCACGCCTCATCCCCGACAATCCGCACCTCCCGGACCAGGTCGATGCCGAACAATTCCCTCACCCGGGCCTGGACCCGCCCAATGAGCCTTTCTATCTCAGAGGCTCTCGCCCTGCCCTCGGGATTAACGATGAAATTCGAATGCTTTTCCGAGACCCTTGCGCCGCCTTCCTGCAAGCCCTTCAGACCGGCCGTTTCGATGAGCCGCGCGGCGTGGTCGCCAGGCGGATTGCGGAACACCGAACCGGCGTTCGGGAGCTGCAGGGGCTGGGTCGCGATCCGTTTCTCGAGCAGTGCCCGGATGCGCGCCCGGGCGGCCGCGCCGTCGCCGGGCGGAAAGCGCAGCCAGGCGGCCGCGAAGACCTCGTCCGCCGCCGCCTTGAGACCCGCGTGGCGGTAGCCGATCTCGAAATCCCCGGGAGGGCGCTCGGTCAGGCGACCCCGCCGGTCCAGCATCAACACCCTTTCGACGTAGCGCCAGATCTCGCCGCCGTAGCATCCGGCGTTCATGGCGAGCGCGCCGCCCAGGGTCCCCGGGATGCCGGCGAGGAATTCGGCTTCGGCCATGCCGTGGTTGGCCGCGAAGCGGGCCACTTTCGGGCTCGCCACGCCCGCCTCGCAGTAGAGTCGCCCGTCGCCGTCGAGCCGCAGCACGTCGAGGGCGCCGTGGGTGAACACGACGGTCCCCGGATAGCCGCCATCGCGTACGAGCAGGTTGCTGCCCAGGCCCACGGTCATCACCGGCTCGTCGTGGCGCAGGAGGTCGAAGCAGGCCGCCAGATCCGCCAGGTCGGCCGGGAAGAAGGCCACGGCCGCGACACCGCCGGCGCGCCAGGACACGTGGCCGGCCATGGGCTCGTTCTCGCGGAAACGGCCGCGCAATTCAGCCATGCGCCAGCTTCCCCGGCACACCGCCGACGGACCCGGCGCCCATGGTGATCACCACGTCCCCGTCCCGCGCCGTTTCGAGGATGGCGGCCGGCATCGCGGCGATGTCCTCGACGAACACCGGCTCGACCTTGCCGGCCACGCGGATGGCGCGGGCCAGCGTACGGCCGTCGGCGGCGACGACGGGGGCCTCGCCGGCCGCATACACCTCCGCGAGCAGCAGGGCGTCGGCCCCCGACAGGACCTTCACGAAATCCTCGAAGCAGTCGCGGGTGCGCGAGTAGCGATGGGGCTGGAAGGCCAGCACCAGGCGGCGCCCGGGGAATGCGCCCCGCGCGGCAGCCAGTGTGGCCGCCATCTCGGCGGGGTGGTGGCCGTAATCGTCCACCAGCGTGAACCGGCCGCCGGCCGGCAACGCGATCTCGCCGTAGCGCTGGAAGCGGCGCCCGACGCCCTTGAACTCGGCCAATGCCTTGCAGATGGCCGCATCCGGCACGCCCACCTCGGTGGCCACCGCAATGGCCGCCAGCGCGTTGAGGACGTTGTGCCGGCCGGGCAAATTCAGTTCCACGGGGAAGCGCGACACGGACCCGTTGACCCGCACGGCGTCGAAGCGCATGCGGCCGTTCTCGGCGCGGACGTTCTCGGCGCGCACGTTGGCTTCCTGGTCGATGCCGTAGGTGACCACCTGCTTGGCCACCCGGGGCAAGATCTCCCGCACGTTGGCGTCGTCGGCGCAGAGCACCGCAACGCCGTAGAACGGCAGCCGGTGGAGGAAGTCCAGGAAGGCCTGCTTGAGACGGCCCATGTCGTGGCCGTAGGTTTCCATGTGGTCCGCGTCGATGTTGGTGACCACCGAGAGGACGGGAGACAGGAACAGGAAGGAGGCATCCGACTCGTCCGCCTCGGCGACCAGGAATTCGCCCTGTCCCAGGCGGGCATTGGCGCCGGCGGAATTCAGGCGCCCGCCGATCACGAAGGTCGGATCCATGCCGCCCTCGGCGAGGCAGCTCGCCACGAGGCTGGTGGTGGTCGTCTTGCCGTGGGTCCCGGCGATGGCGATGCCCTGCCGCAGGCGCATCAACTCGGCCAGCATCTGCGCCCGCGGCACCACCGGGAGCTTGCGGTCCCGGGCGGCCGCGACCTCGGGGTTGTCCTCCTTCACCGCGGTCGACACGACGACCGCATCGGCGCCCGCCACGTTCTCCGCGGCATGGCCGACGACGACCCGGATTCCCGCCTGTGCGAGGCGTCGGGTGGTGGCGCTCTCGGCCAGGTCCGATCCACTGATCTGGAAGCCCTCGTTGGCCAGCACCTCGGCGATGCCGCTCATGCCCGAGCCGCCGATGCCGACGAAATGGATGTGACGAATCTTGTGTTTCATGGCATGGACCTCGTATTCACCACGCAGGCGCGGAGGCACGGAGTTTCGGGGGAAGAACCGTTTCCACGCTCGCGCGGGCTGCTTTGCCCGAACCTTTCCCGGCCCATGGTCAGAGTTGCCGCGGCGGCGCTTTCCCCGTGTCTCCGTGCCTCTGTGGAACGGTTTTTCGGCCTTCCCGGCACGCCTGCGCAAGGCATCATCTGGCGACCTCCGCGCACACCTTGGCCACCGCCGTGGTCGCATCGGGACGCGCCAGTTCCCGGGCCTTCTCGGCCATCTGCAGCAACTGCGGCCGCGACAGCCGCCGCAGGTCGGCGAGGCGTTCCGGCGTCACCTCCGGCTGCGGCATCAGGATCGCCGCCCCCGCGTTGGCGAGGAAGCGGGCGTTGCCCGTCTGATGGTCGTCCACGGCGTGCGGGAAAGGCACGAGGATGCTGGCCACGCCGGCGGCCGCCAGTTCGGAGATCGTCAGGGCGCCGGCCCGGCAGATGACCAGGTCGGCCCAGGCGTAGGCGCCGGCCATGTCCTCGATGAAGGGAACGGCATGGGCCGCGACGCCGGCGGCCGCGTAGTTCGCCTGCAGCGCGTCGATCTGTTTCTCGCCGGACTGGTGCACCACCTCGGGCCGCTCGCCTTCGGGAATCATTGCCAGGGCCTTCGGTACCGCGTCGTTCAGGGCTTGGGCGCCCAGGCTGCCGCCCACGACGAGAAGGCGCAGCGGGCCGCTGCGGGCGGCGTAGCGCTCGGCCGGCGGGGCGATCGCGGCGATCGCCGGGCGCACGGGATTGCCGACCCAGTCGCCCTTGCGCAGCACCCGGGGGAAGCCGGTCAGGATGCGGTCGGCAACCCCGGCCAGCACGCGGTTGGCCAGTCCGGCCACCGAGTTCTGCTCGTGCAGCACCAGGGGCCGGCCGATCAGGGCGGCCATCATGCCGCCGGGGAAGCTGACGAACCCGCCCATGCCCAGGACCACGTCGGGCCGGATGCGGCGGATTTCCCGCAGGGCCTCGAAGAAGCCGCGCAGCAGGTTCAGGGGGAGCAGCAGCTTGCGCCCGATGCCCTTGCCGCGCAGGGCGGTGAAGCGGACCCAGGCCATGTCGTAGCCCTTCTCCGGCACCAGCCGCGCCT
>DAOLKI010000102.1:0-7808 GCA_035331665.1 Rhodocyclaceae bacterium | reverse complement strand
GGCGGCCACGCTCGAGCTGCTTGCGGGTGGCATCGTCCAGGTCGGAGGCGAACTGCGCGAACGCCGCCAGTTCCCGGTACTGGGCGAGGGCGAGACGGACACCGCCGCCAAGCTTCTTCACGACCTTGGTCTGGGCAGCGCCACCGACCCGCGACACCGAGATACCGGCGTTGATGGCGGGGCGGATGCCGGCGTTGAACAGGTCGGTTTCCAGGAAGATCTGGCCGTCGGTGATGGAGATGACGTTCGTCGGCACGAAGGCGGACACGTCGCCGGCCGCGGTCTCGATGACCGGCAGGGCGGTGAGCGAACCGGTCTTGCCCTTGACGGCGCCGTTGGTGAACTTCTCGACGTACTCCTCGTTCACCCGGGCGGCACGCTCGAGCAGGCGGGAGTGGATGTAGAACACGTCGCCGGGATAGGCTTCCCGGCCCGGCGGACGGCGCAGCAGCAGGGAGATCTGGCGGTAGGCCCAGGCCTGCTTGGTCAGGTCGTCATAAATGATCAGGGCGTCCTGGCCGCGGTCGCGGAAGTATTCGCCCATGGTGCATCCGGAGTAGGGGGCGATGAACTGCATCGCGGCGGACTCGGAGGCGGTGGCGGCGACGACGATGGTGTAGGCCATCGCGCCGTTTTCCTCGAGTTTGCGCACCACGTTGGCGACGGTCGAGGCCTTCTGGCCGATCGCCACGTAGATGCAGATCATGTCCTGGCCCTTCTGGTTGATGATCGCGTCGACGGCGACGGCGGTCTTGCCCGTCTGGCGGTCGCCGATGATCAGCTCGCGCTGGCCGCGGCCGATGGGCACCATGGAGTCGATGGACTTGAGGCCGGTCTGCACGGGCTGCGACACCGAACGCCGCCAGATCACGCCGGGGGCGACCTTCTCGATCTTGTCGGTCTCCTTGGCGTTGATCGGGCCCTTGCCGTCGATCGGCTGGCCGAGGGAGTTCACCACGCGGCCGAGCAGTTCGGGGCCGACCGGCACTTCCAGGATGCGGCCGGTGGTCTTGACGGTGTCGCCTTCGGAGATGTGCTCGTATTCGCCGAGAACCACGGCGCCGACGGAGTCGCGCTCGAGGTTCAGGGCCATGCCGAAGGTGTTGCCGGGGAATTCCAGCATCTCGCCCTGCATGACGTCGGTCAGGCCGTGCACGCGGCAGATGCCGTCGGTCACGGAGACGATCGTGCCCTGGGTGCGCAGGTCGGTGCCGACCTGGAGGTTCTGGATCTTGTTCTTGATCAGTTCGCTGATTTCGGATGGATTGAGCTGCATGTAAAGCTCCTTAATTCCTGAGGGCCGTGGCCATGGCTTCCAGCTTGCCGCGCACGGAGGTGTCCAGCACCTGGTCGCCGACGACGACCTTGATGCCGCCGATCAATTCCGGGGTGACCCGGATTTCCGGACGCAGCTTGGAGTGGAAGTGGGCCTCGAGGGTGGGCAGCAGGTTGCGCGTCTGGGCCTCGTCGATGGGATAGGCGCTGAATACCACCGCCTCCTTCACCCCATCCTCGGCGCTCTTCAGGGATTCGAAGAATTCCTGGATCTGCGGCAGCAGGGTCAGCCTTTCGTTGCGGGCCAGGATGTCGATGAAGCTGGACAGGTCCCCGTCCGCGGCGCCGCCCAGCAGCGACTTGACGAGATCCGCCTTCTGGGCGGCCGTCAGGCCCGGGTTGGCGAGGCAGGCATGGACTTCCGCGTTGCCGGCCAGGGCCGACAGCTTGGCGAGCTGCTCCGACCAGGCGGCCAGTGCGTTCTTTTCCTTGGCCAGGCGGAAGACCGCTTCGGCATAGGGACGCGCGACGGTGACGAGTTCGGCCATGGCGATCAGAGTTCCTGTTTCAGGGACGCCAGCATGTCGCCATGGGCCGCCGCATTGACTTCGCGGCGCAGGATCTTTTCGGCACCGGCCACGGCCAGTTCGGCCACGCGCTCGCGCAGGGCGGCGCGGGCGCGCTCGGTTTCCTGCTCCAGCTCGGCCATCTTGCCGGCAAATACCTTTTCGGCCTCGCCCTTGGCGGCTTCCTTGGCTTCCTCGATGATGTCCCGGGCGCGCTTCTCGGCGTCGGCCGTGATGCCGGCGGCGCGGTCCTTGGCTTCGCGCAGCGAGTCTGCCGAACGCTTGGCAGCGAGTTCGAGGTCGTGCTTGCCCCGCTCGGCGGCGGCCAGCCCGTCGGCGATCTGCTGCTGCCGGTCGGCCATGGCCTTCTGCAGGGGCGGCCATACGTACTTCATCGTGATCCAGATGAAGATGGCGAACCAAATCATCTGGCCGATGAGGGTTGCGTTGATGCTCACGCTAACCTCCTACGTTGAGGGTTAATCGGAGGGATCAGCCCTTGACAACGGCGATGAACGGGTTGGCGAAGAGGAGGAACAGGGCGATACCGACGCCGATCATGGTCACGGCGTCGAGCAGACCGGCGACGATGAACATCTTGACCTGCAGGGTGGGGATCATCTCGGGCTGACGCGCAGCGCCTTCGAGGAAGCGGCCGCCGAGGATGCCGAAGCCGATGGCGGTACCCAGGGCGCCGGCACCGATCAGGATGGCAACAGCGATGGCGGTATTACCCAGAAGGGAAGCGAGTTCCATTTGTATGCTCCTTTTTTTGCGGTAGGGGTGAATTGAAGAAAAAAGCGGGTTAATGCGATTCGGAAGCCATGGACATGTACACGATGGTGAGCATCATGAACACGAAGGCCTGCAGCGTGATGATCAGGATGTGGAACAACGCCCAGGGCAGCGCCAGGGGAAGCTGGTACAGACCCAGCAGGGCGATCAGGATGAAGACCATCTCGCCCGCGTACATGTTGCCGAACAGACGCAGGGACAGGGAGATGGGCTTGGCGATGTCCTCGATGACGCGGAACAGGAAATTGATGGGGGCGAGCTTGGGACCGAAGGGGGCGGTGAACACCTCGTGCATGAAGCCGCCGAATCCCTTCACCTTGAAGTTCATGTAGATCATGATCAGGAAAACCGTGATCGACATGGCGAAGGTGAGATTGGGGTCGGTCGTGGGTACGAACTTGAAGGGCAGGTGATGGTTGCCGGAAGCGTGCTGGGCGGCCCAGGGCAGGAAGTCCACCGGGATCAGGTCCATGGCGTTCATGGCGAAGATCCAGACGAAGATCGTGATGGCGAGCGGGGCCACCAGCGGATTGTTGCCGTGGTAGGTGTCCTTGACCTGCTGGTTCACGAAGCTGAGGACCATCTCGAAGAAGTTCTGCCAGCCCTTCGGCACGCCGCTCGTCGCCTTGCCGGCGACCGAAGCCAGGAACAGGAAGACGAGCAGGCCCAGGCCGCCGGAGATGATCAGCGTGTCCAGATGGAAGGACCAGAATCCGCTGCCGACCTTCAGGTTGGTCAGGTGGTGGGTGATGTATTCGGTTGCGGTGAGCGTTTCGCCGGAAGACATGGTCAAGTCCGAGTCCTAAGCAGCGCCATCCAATAGACGACGACGGTTAATCCAAAACCGAGGAACAGCGGCAGGGCCGCCAACTCCCTGAACCTGAGAAACACGAGGGCGAAGCCACCGAGGACGACCGCATACTTGTAGGCCTCCCCCAGCACCTGCGCCCGGTAAACCTTGCCGGGATCCGTTTCCCCGCCACGCATGGCGCGCCACACGTAGGCGGCAGCGCCGAGTATCCCGATGGCACCACCCACGAAGGCCGAAACGGCCGCGTTCAGACCGCCGACATAACCCGAAATTGCGGCTATGCACAACGTCGCGAGCCCCTGTCGGGTGAGCACCCAGCGTACGTCAGGGTGCATCGCGGCCTGAAAAACCTGTCAATGATAGCATCCCGGCCAGTCTCATACAAGAGTTAAATGCTGCTAGTGCACATTTTCCTCAGCGCAGCCGGGCGAGGATCCCGTCGAGCTGATCGAGGCTGCCGAAACGGACGGTCAAGGCGCCGGCGCCCTTGCGGTTGGCGGCGATCTTGACCGTCGCGCCGATACTGTCCGAAAGCTCTTCCTCGAGCCGCACCAGGTCCCGGTTCGGCGCAGCCGCCGCCTTCTTCGCAGGCGGATGCAGGCTGCGGTTCACCAGCCGCTCCGTCTCCCGTACCGACATCCCCTTTTCCACCACGTGGGCCGCCATGCCCCCTTGCTCGGCCTTGGGCAGGGCGAGCAGCGCGCGGGCATGGCCCATCTCGATGTCGCCCGCCATCAGCATGTCCTGGGCCGGTTTGGCGAGCTGCAACAGGCGCAGCAGGTTGGTGGCGGCCGAGCGCGAACGGCCGATCGCCTCCGCGGCCTGTTGGTGGGTCATGGTGAACTCATCGATCAGGCGCTGCAGTCCGGCGGCCTCTTCGAGCGGATTGAGGTCCTCCCGCTGGATGTTCTCGATCAGCGACATGGCCAGGGCCGAGTCATCCGGGATTTCGCGGATGAGCACCGGGACGTCGGCGAGGCCGGCGATCTGGGCGGCGCGCCAGCGCCGCTCCCCGGCGATGATTTCGTGGCGCCCGCCACCCAGCGGACGGGCGAGGATGGGCTGCATGATGCCCTGGGCCTTGATCGAGGCGGCGAGTTCCTCCAGGGATCCGGGGTCCATGCGCGTGCGCGGCTGGTACTTGCCGGGCTGCAGGGCGCCCACGGGCAGGCTGTCCTGGCGCTGGGCATCGGGGGCGTTGTTGGCGGCCAGCAGGGCATCCAGCCCGCGGCCGAGGCCCTTCATCTTCGGCGGGTTCATCGTCGTTCCTCCCTCAGAAAGTCTTCACGCGTTCGATCATTTCCTGGGCAAAGCCCAGGTAGGCCTGGGCACCCTTCGAGGACCGGTCGAAGAGCACCCCCGGCACGCCATAGCTCGGCGCCTCCGCCAGGCGCACGTTGCGCGGCACCAGGGTGCGGAACACCTTGTCCCCGAAATGATCCTCGAGCTGCTGGGAGACCTGGTTCGACAAGGTGGACCGCGGATCGAACATGACCCGGAGGAGGCCGATGATCTTCAGGTCCCGGTTCAGGTTGGCATGCACCTTCTTGATCGTGTTCACCAGGTCGGACAAGCCCTCCAGGGCATAATATTCACATTGCATAGGAATGATGACGCCATGGGCGGCGCACAGCCCGTTCAGGGTCAGCATCGACAGCGAGGGAGGGCAGTCGATCAGCACGAAGTCGTAGTCGCCGACGTGGCGGGCCAGGGCTTCCTTGAGGCGCGTGTCGCGGCGCTCCAGCTCCACCATCTCCACCTCCGCCCCGGCCAGGTCCCGGTTGGCGGGCAGCACGTCGTACGCTCCGGAAGGGGAAGGCGACCGCACCTCGGCCAGCTCCGCCAGGCCCAGCAGCAGGTGATAGACGGAGCGCTGCAGGCCGCGCTTGTCGATGCCGCTGCCCATGGTGGCGTTGCCCTGGGGGTCGAGGTCCACCAGCAGGGTACGTTGGCCGGCCTGGGCCAGGGCGGCGGCGAGGTTGACGGCGGTGGTGGTCTTGCCCACCCCGCCCTTCTGGTTGGCGACGGCGAAGATATGCATGCTCAGCTTCTCTCGAGGATGATCAGGTGGCGCTCGGCGGCGAGGCCGGGAACGGCGAGGGGATGGCCGGCGACCAGGCGCCAGCCGGGGGGCAGGGCACTCAGTTCATCGGCGGGATAGGCGCCTTTCATGGCGAGCAGGCGGCCTTTCCCGGCCACCAGGCCGCCGGCGAGACGGACGAAATCCGCGAGGCTCGCGAAGGCGCGGGAGATCACCGCATCGAAGACCCGGTGCACCCGCTCGGCGCGGCTGCACACGACCTCGACATTGGTCAGGTGCAACTCGATGCGGGCCTGCTGCTGGAAGGCCACCTTCTTCTGGATCGCCTCGATCGAGACGATGCGCAGGTCCGGTCGCAAGACGGCCAGGACGAGCCCCGGGAAGCCCGCCCCGCTGCCCACGTCGGCGAGGGTTCGCGCGTCGCCGAGGCAGGGCGCGACGGACATGGAATCGAGCAGGTGATGGGTGACCATGTCCGGCTCGCCCCGTATGGCCGTCAGGTTGTAGGTCCGGTTCCACTTGGCGAGCAGGGCGAGGAGGCGTTCCAGCCGCGCCACCTGTTCGGTGGTGAGCTCGAGCCCCAGGGCCGCTGCCCCCGACCGAAGGATGGTGCCGCCGCTCATGCCCCGCCCCGCGCCGTTGCGCTCCGGGACCGCCGTTTCAGGTGCACCAGAAGCAGGGAAATGGCTGCTGGCGTCACGCCCTGGATGCGCGAGGCCTGGCCCAGGGTCTCCGGACGCTGCTGGGCGAGTTTCTGGCGCACTTCGATGGAGAGGCCGTGCACCGCCGCGTAATCCAGGTCCGCCGGCAACGGCAGGTTCTCCTGGCCACGCGCCTTCTCGACGTCCTCCTTCTGCCTCTCCACGTAGCCCGCGTACTTGGCCTGGATTTCCACCTGTTCGACCACGGCGGCCCGGGTGACCGCCTCCCCCGCCGTGGGGAGCGTCATCAACTCGGCGTAGCGCACCTCGGGGCGGCGCAGCAGGTCGAACAGGCTGTACTCCCTTTCGAGCGCCTTGCCGAAGACGCGCTCGGTTTCGGCAGCGGTGAAATGCCGGGGATTCACCCAGGTACGCTTCAGGCGTTCGACCTCGGCCGCCACGGCGTCGCGCTTGCGGTTGAAGGCGTCCCATCGGCGGTCGTCCACCAGTCCGAGGCGTCGTCCGGCCTCCGTGAGGCGCAGGTCCGCATTGTCCTCGCGCAGCGAGAGCCGGTACTCGGCCCGGCTCGTGAACATCCGGTAGGGCTCCGAGACGCCACGGGTCACCAGGTCATCGGCCAGCACGCCCAGATAGGCCTCGTCCCGCCGCGGCCACCAGGACTCCAGGCCGCGGGCCGAGCGTGCCGCATTGAGGCCCGCCAACAGGCCCTGGGCCGCCGCCTCCTCGTACCCGGTGGTGCCGTTGATCTGGCCGGCGAAAAACAGCCCGCCGATGGTCTTCGTCTCCAGGGACGCTCTCAGGTTGCGCGGATCGAAGTAGTCGTACTCGATGGCGTAGCCGGGCCGCGTGATGTGCGCCCTCTCGAGACCGCGCATGGAACGGACGAGGTCCAGCTGCACGTCGAAGGGCAGGGAGGTGGAGACACCTTGCGGGTATATCTCATGGGTGTCCAGGCCCTCGGGCTCCAGGAACACCTGGTGGCTGTCCTTGCCGGCGAAGCGGTGGATCTTGTCCTCGATCGAAGGGCAATAACGGGGCCCGACACCTTCGATCACCCCCGTGAACATCGGCGATCGGTCGAGGCCGCCCCGGATGATGTCGTGGGTGCGGGGATTCGTATGGGTGATCCAGCAGGGAACCTGGCGCGGGTGCCGGGACGCGTCTCCGAGGAAGGAAAAGACGGGCACCGGGTCGTCGCCGGGTTGAACCTCGAGCACCGAGAAGTCGATGCTGCGGCCATCCAGGCGCGGCGGCGTTCCAGTCTTCAGCCGGCCGACGGGGAGGTCGAGCTCCCGCAGGCGGGCGGCCAGGGACAAGGCCGGAGGGTCGCCGAATCGACCGGCCCGGTAATTCTCCAGCCCCACGTGGACCAGGCCGTTCAGAAAGGTGCCGGCGGTCAGCACGACGGCCGGGGCTTCGAAGCGGATGCCCAGTTGCGTTACCGCGCCGGCCACCCGGTCGCCGACGACCAGGAGGTCGTCGGCCGCCTGCTGGAATACCGTCAGGTTCGGATGATTTTCGAGTCGTCCGCGGATCGCCTTCTTGTAGAGCTGCCGGTCGGCCTGGGCGCGGGTAGCGCGCACCGCCGGCCCCTTCGAAGCATTGAGGATGCGGAACTGGATACCCGCCTCGTCGGTGGCCTCGGCCATCGCCCCGCC
>DAOLKI010000101.1:0-7879 GCA_035331665.1 Rhodocyclaceae bacterium | reverse complement strand
ATGGCCAGGCGCTTGGGTGCCGCATTGCGCAGGGCGCGCGTCGCCACGGCGGAAGGTGCGGGGCGCCGCCGCGGCCTCGCCTTCGCGGCCGTGCTGGTCCTGGTGGTGGCGTTGGGATTCGGGGCGCCGCCTGCCGGCATCGACGCCAAGGGGCGGCTGGCCCTGATCCGCGCCGCGCAACGGCTGGAGCGGGTGGAAATCAGCCTGAGCAACGAGTTGCGCATGCTGGGCGCCCGCGTGGCGGCCGGCCAGATCAACGAGCGGACCGCGGAGGAGATGCTGCGCAACGCCACGACCCGCTACGGCACGGTGGAGGTGGAACTGATCGGCCGGCCCATGCCCACCGAGGAACTGGAAAGCGTGCGCCAGAAGATGCTCGATTACCTGGGACTGCGCCGCGACGGACTGACGCGGCTGGCCGACGCGATCCGCTACAAGGACGTGAAGGAACTGGGCCGCGCCCGGGACCGGATGGAGGAAGCGGAAGCCGCGTTGAAGTTCGCGCTGGAAGCGCTGGCCCGACGGGAGCTTCAGACGCCGCGCGACAAGAGGGCCTCGTAGCGGGTCAGGTCGTCGGGCGAAAAGCAGCAGAACACGACTTCGCGCAGCGGCCTGCCCGGCCCCGGGGCCTGCGCGGCGGCGCGCACCGTGGCGATCGCGATCTCCGCCGCCGGCCCGGCCGGGAAGCCGTAGATTCCCGTACTGATGCAGGGAAAGGCAAGGCTCGCCGCGCCCAGCCCGACGGCGATCTCCAGGCTGCGCCGGTAGCAGGAGGCGAGCAGTTCCGCCTCCCCGTGGCCGCCGCCCCGCCAGCGCGGACCGACGGCGTGGATCACCCAGCGGGATGGAAGTTGGAACGCCGGGGTCGCCTTGGCGTCGCCCGTCGCGCAGCCGCCCAGCGCCGCGCAGGCCTCCAGGAGACCCGGGCCGGCCGCCCGGTGGATCGCCCCGTCCACGCCGCCGCCGCCGAGCAGGGAGCCATTGGCCGCGTTGACGATGGCATCGACGGGCAGGCGCGTGATGTCGCCGCGGATGGCCTTGAGTTCCATGACGTTCCCTCCATCCCGGAAAAGACCGAGGGCCGGCGGTCGCCGGCCCTCGTCACGAATCGAACGGTCGCGTCAGGTGCGCCGGCGGCGTCGGGCCGCGGCCAGGAGACCGAGGCCGGCCAGCATCATCGCATAGGT
Organism: Rhodocyclaceae bacterium; assembly: GCA_035331665.1. Lineage (GTDB taxonomy): Bacteria > Pseudomonadota > Gammaproteobacteria > Burkholderiales > Rhodocyclaceae > JAEUNJ01. Next base: position 6,692 of record DAOLKI010000101.1, on the reverse strand, counting down.
CTCGGGTTCCGGCACCGGCTGCAATTGGAACACCCGGATGCTGTATTCACCGCCGTTGTCGCCGAAGTTGCCGTCGGAGACACCGAATTGCAGGGGCCCGGCGGCGGGGACGTTGACCACGAAGTGGTAGACGTGGTCCACGCTGTAGGCGGGGGTTGCGATCGGCGTCACGGCACCCAGGCCCTCGATGAAGGTGATGAAGTTGTTGGCGTTGCGGGCCTCGCCGACGAAAGGAAACAGGTTGGCGCCTGTCCAGCCCAGGTTGAGCTGGTAGTACTGGCCATCGTAGAAAACCCCCGAGGGCACACCGTAGAAGGCATCGTTGATCGCCGTCCCGGCGCTGAACCCGGTTCCCGACACGATCACCTCCACGGCGCCCGTGTAGTTGTTGACAGTCGCCACCGAGGGGTTGGTGAACGGGACCGCCAGGGTCTCGGACGGGCCGACCCGGCTGTAGACATCCGCGATGGACGTCGCGGCCTGGGCCGACAGGGAAACGGCGGCGCCGATGAGCGCGGGAAGGATGCGTGAGAATTTCATGGGAACCTCGCGAGGTTGTTCTACGGGGACCGGGGACGATGTCCGGCCTGTCGGAATCCAGGCGGTATCGAATCACGGAGCATAGGCGCCTGGCAATAGTCCGATCGGACTATTGGCCGGCCCGGCCGCCGTCCCTCATTTGCCGCCGCCGGCCAGGAAGGCCTGGTAGTCGCGGCGCCAGTCGGCATCCGGACCGGCGATGGCGGGCAATCGCGCCCGGGCCGGCTTCTCGCCGGGCAGGGCCAGCAGGTTGATGTCGCCCCGGTCGCCGAAGACGTTCTCCGCAACGCCGTTGAAATTCTCCGCCGCGTAGAACGGGGCAAAATGCCAGTGGCACAGGTAGCCGCGCTCCTGAAGCCAGGCGATGGCCCCCTGCGTGTGCGGCCCCGTCTTCGCCTCCATGTAGATGGAGGGCCGGCAGCGCCGCACCAGATCGGCCGCCCCTTGCAGCACCTCGAAGTCCATGCCCTCCACGTCGATCTTGATCAGGTGGCAGGCGTCGAGGCCCAGGCCGTCGAGGGTCAGCACGGGCACCACCTCGGCCGGACCGGCCTCCCCCTCTCCGGCCACGCGGGCGGCCCCGAAGTTGCACGGGCGGCGCGGATCCGGGAGCGGCATGCGGACCGTTCCTTCCCGCGCGCCGACCGCCGCATGCCAGGCGCGCACCTGGGCCAGGCCATTCAGGGCCAGCGAGGCGCAAAAGGCCTGGAACACCAGGCGCTGGGGGTCGAAGGCGAGCACGCGGCCCGAAGCTCCGACCCGGGCAGCCAGGGCGAGGCTCACGGTGCCCACGTTGCAACCCACGTCCACCGCCGTGTCGCCGGGCTTCAACAGGGCGGTCATCAAGCGGTTCTCGCTCTCGGCGAATTCGCCGTAGAGATCCAGCGCGCGGCCGATGGTGTCGTCGGCGGTCAGGAAAGCCATCAGGCCGTGCCGGCAATGGCGGAAGCTCATGACGCCCGACTCGCGGGGCAGCGCGACGAATGCCGGGGCGGACGTCGGGTCGGCCACGGGCGGACTCAGCGGCGCAGGAAGCCCAGGGCGGCGGCCAGGGGCAGGACGCTGCGCGGCAGGTAGGGCAGACGCCACAGGCCCCCGTGGTTGGCCTGGACCGTCAGCAGGTCCAGCGGATGTTGCAAAGGCAGCGCGGGATTGCCGACGGCGTGTTCGCTGCGCAGGTCGTGGACCAGCAGCGCCGCCGTGATGGCGTTGGTGGTCTCGGGGTGGAAGACCTCGATGCCGAACGCATCGGCACCGCGGAAAGCCGCCGCCAGCGCCGGGTTCTTCACCACGGACCGGGTGGTGGTGGACGGGGTGACGTTGAAGGAGACCCGCCGCCCCGCGGACCGCAGTTGCAGGGCCTGCCACTGCTGCATGCGTTTGGCCAGGGCGTAATTGGGCCCCTGCTGGATGACCAGACAATCGGCGATGGCCCTCCCTTGGGTCGGTTCGCCCGGGAAATGGGGCGAGAAGAGGCGCCCGCCGGCAAGCGCCCGCAGAATGCCTTGCCCCATCCGCTGCGCGGATCCCCGCGCGGCGTAGGCGGCGCGCGCACTGCCCGCCACCGGCGCCGGCACGGCAAAGGCGTCCGTGGACGTGGCCAGGAAGGCGGGGCAGGCGCCGGCCCGCATCCGCATGACCCGGTCGATGACGGCGTTCATGGCCGCGACGACGCGCACGTGTCTTTCCCCGTCCAGGTAGGCCAGCGCGGCGATGGCCATCGGCTCGGGAAAACCGGCAGCCCAGGCGGCGATCTCAGGCGTATCGGTGAGCAGGTCGGCGCCCGCCTGCTCGAGGCCCCGGGCACCCGGCAGCAGCGGGGCCAGGAGCCTGCCGTTCCCGGCCTTCACGGTGGCGGCAAGCCCTTGCCAGACCTGCGGACGGCGCGGTTCGACGGCGACGATGTTCGCCCGCCAGCGGGCCAGCCAGGCCAAGGGACCGGCCTCCGCGGCCGCGCCCAGCATCACGACATGCACGTCGGACAGGTCGAACCATTCCGGATGGCCGGCGGCCCGGCGCAGCGCCGCCGCGTGGCCGGGTTCGACGACGCCGGCATCCTCCCAGGCGCGGATCCTGTCGTCCAGGGCCGTCCCTTCCAGGAGGCTGCCGCGATAGGGCAGTCGCCACGGGGCCGGCCGCGGGTCGCCGCCTCCCTCGACGGCGAGGGTTCCCGGCATCGCGGCGGGCCGATCCATGGCGGCAGCGAGCGGCAGATCCTGGCCCACGCGCCGGAACTCCAGGCTTTCCGCCGCCGCCCGCAGGCCGGCGGCGGCGATCCGGGTGACGTCGTCATGGTCTGCCAGGCCGGCCTGGACCAGGGCCCGGATGTGGCGGGGATAGTCGGCGCGCCAGGCCCGTTCGCAACGCAGGACGGCGGCCGCGGCTGGGTCGGCCGCCTCCAGCGCCGCGCCGAGAACGGCGCGGCACGCGGCGAGGGAACTGCGGTGCCCGCCCGCGTCCGGCTTGAATTGAATCCCCTGTTCGGCGGCATCGGCCATGGTCACCAGCCCTTGCAATCGACGCGGGTGACCGGCCCGTTGGCCACGAAGAAGAATCCGAACAGTATCTTGCCCTGCCGGTACACGCCCAGCGGACGATCTCCCTTGTCCGCGAACTCGCTGAGCACGTAGCCGTCGTCGAAGCTCACGCGGCCGGCACCGCCGACGGCCTCGAGTTCCGCGGCACTGGCCGGGCGCAGGGAAAGACGCTCGCCTTTTCCTCCCTTCTCCAGGAAGGCGAGGCGGGGCCTCCCGCCCTCGGCCAGGATGCGGAAGCGCTCGGTCGCCCCGGCGGACGCCCCCGAACCGTTGGCGTGGAGTTCGTAGCAGCCGTAAGGCCAGCGGCCCTCGTCCACCGGGCGCGGCACGGGCGGCGGCGACGGGCGGACCTGCGCACAGGGGCTGTCCTGGAAGACGGCCCGCCCGTTCTCGGTGCAGCGGTAGACCTGGCCCCAGGCGGGGACCAGGGACAGGCCGAGAACCAGCGCTGCGACCGGGGCGCCGATGCGACTCCGTGCTTCCCGCCCCGCCATGGCGCGCTCAGCCCCACGCATCGAGGAATTGCCGCCAGTGGGGCAGCCCCAGGGCGGCCAGCTGCTCCTTGACGAAAGCCACCTCCCGGTCGTGCTCGGCGGGCGTCAGCACGCCGCGCATCTGCTGGAAGCGCAGGAAGACCAGATAGGTATTGGCGACGTCGGTCTCGCAATAGTCGCGGATCTCGTCGACGCGCCCCTGCTGCCAGGCCCCCCAGACCGCCCCGCCGTCCATGCCGAGCTTGCCGGGCAGCCCCATCAGCTTGGCCAGTTCGTCCAGGGGCGCGTTGGCGCGCGGCTGGTACAGGGCCAGCAGGTCCATCAGGTCCAGATGGCGGGCGTGGTAGCGGCTGATGTAGTTGTTCCACTTGAAATCGCGGCTGTCCCGGTAGTCGCCCTCGCCCATGTCCCAGTAGCGCGGCGCCGCGACGCCGTGGATGAGGCCCCGATAGTGCAGGACCGGCAGGTCGAACCCGCCGCCGTTCCAGGAGACGAGCTGGGGCGTGTACTTCTCGATGCCGGTGAAGAAGCGCTGGATGATCTCGCCCTCGGCGAGGCGCGGCGCCGCCAGAGACCACACCTTCATGCCATCCGCATTGCGCAGGAAGCACGAGATCACCGCCACCCGCTGCAGGTGCAGCGGCAGGAAATCGCTGCCGTTCCTGGCCCGCTGTTTCTGGAAGGCGAATTCCGCCACTTCGGCATCGGGCAGGTCGGCCGCCAGCCCGTGCAGGCTGCGCAGCCCCGCCACGTCCGGAATGGTCTCGATGTCGAAGACGAGGACGGGTGTCACGGGCGGGACCCTCCGGCATCCCGGCGGAGGCGGTCGCCGGCGCCGGCAGGATGCGGCACGCGCGGACACCGCATGGATGATGTCAACGCGATGGGCGCGACGGCGAGGCCGGCGGGCAACGGCGCGGGGCGGAACGCGGCGGCACCGGGCACGGCGTTCAGGCGGGAAACACGCCCGTGGTCAGGTAGCGGTCGCCCCGGTCGCAGACGATGGTCACGATGACCGCGTCACGCAACCCGGCGGAGATGCGCAGGGCCACGTGCAAGGCGCCGCCCGAGGAAATGCCGGCGAAGATGCCTTCCTCCCGGGCCAGGCGACGGGTCATCTCCTCCGCCTCCGCCTGGCTCACGGATTCTGTCCGATCCACGCGGCTGCGGTCGAAGATCTTCGGCAGGTAGGCCTCGGGCCATTTGCGGATGCCCGGAATCTGGGACCCCTCGGCAGGCTGGCAGCCGACGATGGTGATCGCGGGGTTCTGTTCCTTGAGGAAGCGCGAACAGCCCATGATGGTCCCCGTCGTGCCCATGCTGGAGACGAAATGCGTGATTGCGCCACCCGTGTCGCGCCAGATCTCGGGGCCGGTGCCCTCGTAATGGGCCAGCGGATTGTCCGGGTTGGCGAACTGGTCGAGCATGATGCCGCGCCCCTCGGCCACCATCTTCTCGGCCAGGTCCCGCGCCGCCTCCATGCCGCCCGCCCGGGGCGTCAGGATCATCTCGGCGCCGTAGGCCTTCATGGTCTGCACCCGCTCGACGCTCTGGTTCTCCGGCATGATCAGCACCATGCGGTAGCCCCGCATGGCGGCGGCCATGGCCAGCGCGATGCCCGTGTTGCCGGAGGTCGCCTCGATCAGGGTGTCGCCCGGCGTGATGGAGCCGCGTGCCTCGGCCCGGGCGATCATGGACAGGGCGGGCCTGTCCTTGACCGAGCCGGCGGGATTGTTGCCCTCCAGCTTGGCCAGGATCACGTTGTTGCGCCGTGCGTTCTCTTCGCCCGGCAGGCGCTTCAGGCGCACCAGCGGGGTATTGCCGACGAAGTCCTCCAGGGCCTTGTCCATGGCGGTCCCTCAGGATGTCTTCCGCATGTAGGCCACGTAGGCCGAGACCCCCTGCTCCACCGTGGCGAACGGGACGTCGTAGCCGGCCGCACGCAACTGGTTCAGGTCCGCTTCCGTGTAGCTCTGGTACTTGCCCTTCAGGGCCTCCGGGAAGGCGACGTACTCGATGATGCCCTCGGCCTGGAGCTCACCCAAAGTCCGCGTCGCCTGGCCCTCGGCCGTGCGGCAGGCATTCACCGTCGCGACGGCCACGTCGTTGAAGGTCTGGGCACGGCCCGTGCCGAGGTTGTAGATGCCGGAAACGCCGCTGTCCAGGAAATGCAGGTTCACCTTCACCACGTCGTCGATGAACACGAAGTCCCGGCGCTGTTCGCCGTTGGCATAGCCCCCGGTACCCTGGAACAGGCGGACCTTGCCCTCCGCCTGGAACTGGTTGAAGAAGTGGAAGGCCACCGAGGCCATCCTGGCCTTGTGTTGCTCCCGTGGGCCATAGACGTTGAAGTAGCGGAAACCGGTGATCTGCGCGCCCGCATCGGTCAGCCGGCGTCGGACGATCTGGTCGAACAGGAATTTCGAATAACCGTAGACGTTGAGCGGCGCCTCGCACTCCCGGTCCTCGCTGAAGACGCTGCCGCCGCCATAGACCGAGGCGGAGGACGCATAGAGGAAAGGCACCCGCTGGTCCTGGCACCAGTCCATCAGGTCCAGCGAATAGCGGTAGTTGTTCTCCATCATGTAACGCCCGTCCGTCTCCATGGTGTCCGAGCAGGCGCCCTGATGGAAGACGGCCTCGACGCCATCGTCGAAATAGCCGTCCGCGACGAGGCCGAGGAAGCTTTCCTTGTCCAGGTAATCGGCGATCTCGCAGTCCACGAGATTGCGGAACTTGTCCGCCTTCTTCAGGTTGTCGACGGCGATGACGTCGGTGATTCCCCTGTCATTGAGTGCCTTGACGATGTTGGCGCCGATAAAACCTGCCGCACCTGTGACGATGTGATACACGGCTATTCTCCCAAGCCTGTGACGTTGCGATACATGGAGTCTCCGCTTTTCTATGCCGACGCCACGGCGCCCCCCGCAATGGAGCAGGCCGCGCCGGCGAAACGCTTACCGGAAGCCGCCCCGGCTTCGCGGAACCCCTATTCTAGGCGCAGGCGGCCTCGAGTTCCGAGCGGCTGCAGACGGCGGTGCCGAGCTTGCCCACCACGACCCCCGCGGCCTTGTTGGCGAGGCCGACGGCCGTCACCAGGTCGAGGCCCGCCGCGAGCATG